>NZ_JBHSUM010000115.1:0-13061 GCF_042660605.1 Nitratireductor sp. GCM10026969 | reverse complement strand
CCAGCGACCCCCGCGGCAACCCCGCCGCATCTGCTGCCCGCCCGGCGGCCTCCAGCACGTGACGGAGTGCTCCCTCCGGATCGGTCATGATATTGGCCGCACCGCTCTCACCGCGCCCCAGCACCCGGCCCTGCGCATCGGCGACCAGCGCGCGGCAGCCCGTTCCGCCGCCATCGACCGCCAGCAGGATCACCTTGTCTTCCCTTGCAACATGCATCCCAGTATCATACCAATATGAGACTCAAAACAGCTGCGCATCCGACCCATTGAAGTTAACATACAGATTTTCATCAATCTTTTTCGCACTGGAAATCCGATGCGAAATCTTATTAACATAATTGGCCCGAGTGGCATCGATTGGCATTATAATTGGACGGGCGGTGATGTGGATCGCTTCTGGCATCAGACAGGGTGTCTTTATACCCGGCCCGTCGCGGTCGGGCCAGCGGCGGCGATCACCGTTGTTGAGGCAATGACGAAAAGGCTATGATCGCCGTCACCGGGGACAGGATAACGGGAACATCGATGGCGCAAGGCGCCGACAGGGAGAAAGACATGATACGCACATCCACGACTGCAATGCTGACGGCGACGGCCATGCTCGGCACGACGGCGATCGCCGCCGCTCAGGACGTCACGCTGACGATCGAAAGCTGGCGCAACGACGACCTGGCCATCTGGCAGGAGCAGCTCATCCCGGCCTTCGAGGAAGCCAATCCCGGCATCAAGCTCAACTTCTCCCCCTCGGCACCCACCGAGTACAACGCCGCGCTGAACGCGAAGCTGGACGCGGGGTCGGCCGGCGACCTGATTACCTGCCGCCCCTTCGACGCCTCTCTGGAGCTTTACAACAAGGGGCAGCTTGCCGATCTCACCGATCTTCCCGGCATGGAGAACTTCTCCGACGTCGCCAAAGCGGCCTGGCAGACCGACGACGGCTCCACCACCTTCTGCGTGCCGATGGCCTCCGTGATCCACGGCTTCATCTACAACAAGGACGCCTTCGCCGAACTGGGCCTGGAACCGCCCGAGACGGAGGAGGAGTTCTTCGCCCTTCTCGACGAGATCAAGGAAGACGGCACTTACATCCCCATGGCAATGGGAACGAAGGACCTGTGGGAAGCCGCCACCATGGGCTACCAGAACATCGGCCCGAACTACTGGAAGGGCGAGGAAGGCCGGCTGGCGCTGATCAAGGGCGAGCAGAAACTGACCGATCCGCAATGGGTCGAGCCGTTCGAGACCCTGGCGCGCTGGCGCGACTATCTGGGCGACGGCTTCGAGGCGCAGTCCTATCCCGACAGCCAGAACCTCTTCACCCTCGGCCGCGCGGCGATCTATCCCGCCGGCTCCTGGGAAATCTCCGTCTTCAACGAGCAGGCCGATTTCGAGATGGGCGCCTTCCCGCCGCCGGTGAAGGCTTCAGGAGACACCTGCTACATCTCCGACCATACCGATATCGGCATCGGCCTCAACGCGGCGAGCTCCAATGCCGAAGCGGCGAAGACCTTCCTCTCCTGGGTCGCCTCGGACGAGTTCGCCAGGATCTACGCCAACGCGCTTCCCGGCTTCTTCAGCTTGTCCTCCACGCCGGTGGAAATGGAAGATCCGCTGGCGCGGGAATTCGTCTCCTGGCGCGAGGACTGCGAGCCGACGATCCGCTCGACCTATCAGATCCTCTCGCGCGGAACGCCCAACCTCGAAAACGAGACCTGGGTCGCCGCCGCCAATGTGATCAATGGTACCGAGACGCCCGAGGAAGCGGCACAGCGCCTGCTCGAAGGGCTCGAGAGCTGGTACGAGCCGCAGCAGCAATAACAGCGGCCCAGTCGCGGAACCGCTGGTCAAAGCGGTTCCGCCTTGCCATTGCACGACGGGGAAAAGAATGGCTGCCGCGAAGAAGCCGATCCGCTGGCACATTGCCGTTTTCCTGGCACCTGCCGTCATCGTCTACACGGCGGTGATGATCCTGCCGCTTTTCGGCACGCTGCAGCTCTCCCTCTTCCGCACCGGGCCGGACGGGCAGGTTTTCGTCGGTCTCGACAATTTCCGCACGCTGCTCGGCGATCCGCGCTGGTCGGCGAGCTTCTGGAATGCGTTGTGGAACAACACATGGTTCTTCATCATCCACATGGCGGTGCAGAACCCGGTCGGCGTCCTGCTGGCCGCCCTCTTGTCGAGCCCTCACCTGCGCCTGCGCGGCTTCTACCGCACGGCGATCTTCGTGCCGACGATCCTGTCCTTCGTCATCGTCGGCTTTGTCTGGAAGCTGATCCTGAGCCCGATCTGGGGGGTGGCGCCTAGCCTCCTCGATCTTGTCGGATTGCGCGGCTTGTTCGAGCCGTGGCTCGGCAAGGAGGAATATGCGCTCACGACGCTCGGCCTCATCTCGGTCTGGCAATTCGTCGGCATTCCCATGATGCTCATCTACGCCGCCCTGCTCGCCATTCCCGACGAGATCCTGGAAGCGGCCGAATGCGACGGCATCACCGGCATGGCGCAGTTCTGGAAGATCAAGCTGCCGCTCATCCTGCCGTCGATCGGCATCATCTCGGTGCTCACCTTCGTCGGCAACTTCAACGCCTTCGACCTGATCTACGCGACGCAGGGCGCGCTCGCCGGGCCGAACTTCTCCACCGATATTCTCGGCACCTTTCTCTACCGGACCTTCTTCGGCTTCCAGCTACAAACCGGGGACCCGAACATGGGCGCCACCATCGCCTCCATGATGTTCTTCATCATCCTGGTCGGCGTGTGCCTCTATCTCTTCGTCATCCAGACGCGCCTGCGGCGTTATCAGTTCTGAGGTGGAGGATGCAGGCGTTTACAGCGACACATCGAATTGAGCAGCGTCCCTTCATCTTGAGAGGTTCAGGTGTCTCCTCATTGAACACGTCAACCCGGAAGCCGGAGCAAAGCTCCCTTGGCCGGGATGGCGCCGCCAAAGCGAGGGTGTCCATGCGTCGATTCGACGGGAGGATAGCCCCATGAGCCGCGCCCGCACCGCCCCCTGGCGCAGCGTGGCCGCGCATGCGGTCCTGATCGCCTACACGGTGATCGCGCTCTTCCCCGTCTTCGTCATCGTCATCAATTCGTTCAAGGACCGTCGGGCGATCTTCCGCTCGCCGCTCTCGCTCCCCAATGCCGAAACCTTCAGCCTGATCGGCTACGACACCGTGCTCGCCCAGGGCGACTTTCTCCTTTATTTCCAGAACAGCGTCATCGTGACCGTCGGCTCGCTCGCAGGCGTGCTGATCTTCGGCGCCATGGCCGCCTTTGCGCTCGCCGAATACCGCTTCCGCGGCAATCCGCTGATGGCGCTCTATCTGGCGCTCGGCATCATGATTCCGATCCGCCTCGGCACGGTGGCCATCCTGGAGCTGATGGTCGCCTCGGGTCTGGTGAACACGCTCGTCTCGCTTATCCTCGTCTACACCGCCCAAGGATTGCCGCTCGCCATTTTCATTCTGTCGGAATTCATGCGGCAGGTCTCCAACGACCTGAAGAACGCCGGCCGCATCGACGGGCTTTCGGAATACCGCATCTTCTTCCGCCTCGTCCTGCCGCTGGTTCGCCCGGCCATGGCGACAGTCGCCGTCTTCACCATGATCCCGATCTGGAACGATCTCTGGTTCCCCCTGATCCTGGCGCCGTCCGAAGCGACCAAGACCATCACGCTCGGCGCCCAGGTTTTCATCGGCCAGTTCGTCACCAACTGGAATGCGGTGCTGGCCGCACTATCGCTGGCGATCCTCCCCGTTCTCATCCTTTACCTGATCTTCTCCCGCCAGCTCATCCGCGGGATCACAGCAGGAGCCGTCAAATGAGCGAACAGCAGCCAAAGCCGCTGCGCGTCGTCGTCGCCGGTCTCGGCAATATGGGCCGCAGCCACGCGCTCGCCTATCACCGCAATCCCGGTTTCGAAATCGCCGCGCTCGTCAACCGCTCGTCCGTGGAACTGGAGGGCGAGCTTGCGGAATACGCGGTGGAACGCGCGTTCGAGGAAGCGCTGAAACGCGAGAAGCCGGATGTCGCCTCCATCAACACCTATTCCGATAGCCACGCTGACTACGCGGTGATGGCGCTGGAAGCCGGCTGCCACGTCTTTGTCGAAAAGCCGCTGGCGACCACCGTGAATGACGCCGAGCGGGTCGTCGCCGCGGCGAAGGCGAACGGCCGCAAGCTGGTGGTGGGCTACATCCTGCGCCATCATCCCTCGTGGCAGAGGCTGATCGCCGAAGCGCGGGCATTGGGCGGCCCCTACGCCTTCCGCATGAACCTGAACCAGCAGTCGAGCGGCGCCACCTGGCAGACCCACCGCCAGCTCATGGAAGCCACCTCGCCGATCGTCGATTGCGGCGTGCACTATGTCGACGTGATGTGCCAGATCACCGACGCGAAGCCGGTGGAGGTGCGCGGCATGGGGCTCAGGCTTTCCGACGAGATCGGCCCGGACATGTACAATTACGGGCACCTGCAGGTCCTGTTCGAGGACGGCTCGGTCGGCTGGTACGAGGCGGGCTGGGGGCCGATGATCTCGGAAACGGCGTTCTTCGTCAAAGACATCATGTCGCCGAAGGGCAGCGTGTCGATCGTCATGGACGAAAGTGCGAAGTCGGATGACATCGACACCCACACCAGGACCGCCACCATCCGCATCCACCACGCCGAGCGCAACGCCGAGGGCCGCTTCTCAAGGCCCGACGAGGTCCTCGAGATGGAGGGAGAGCCCGGCCACCAGGAGCTCTGCGAGCGCGAGCAGGACTTCCTGCTCAAGGCCGTCCGTGAAGACCTCGATCTCTCCCGTCACATGGAGGACGCGGTGCAGTCGCTGAAGGTGTGCCTGGCCGCCGACGAAAGTGTGCGCACCGGGCGCGCGGTAAAACTGTGATGATGGAAAACCGACAGGATCGCATGCTCCTTCGCACACGCCTCCGGCCCGATGGCACATCCCTTTCCGCGTCATCCCGGCCAAGGGAGTTTACGACCGCGAGCCGGGATCCATTCCGAGTCTCTTCAATGTTCCGGAATGGATCCCGGACAGCCTCCGCTTGCGCTCCGGCTTCCGGGATGACGCGCGCGGAACAATGCGGTCGGCAGACCAGAAGGGGGCGTGAAGGGATCTCTGCATCTCGGATCTGGCGAAGCACGAACGCCATCAAAAGAGGATCACCGTGGGCTCACTGAAACTGGAAAACATCTACAAGTCCTTCGGCGCCACGGAAGTGCTGAAAGGCATCGATCTCGAAGTGGCGGACGGCGAGTTCGTCATCTTCGTCGGTCCTTCGGGCTGCGGCAAGTCCACATTGCTGCGTGTCATCGCCGGGCTGGAGGACGCGACGTCCGGACAGGTCCTGATCGACGGCGCCTCGGTCGATGCCGTGCCGCCGGCCAAGCGCGGCATCGCCATGGTCTTCCAGAGCTACGCGCTCTATCCGCATCTGAACGTGCGCGACAATATGGGATTGGGGCTGAAGCAAGCAGGCCGTCCGCGCGATGAGATCGGAAAGCGCGTCGCCATGGCCTCCTCGATGCTGGGCCTCGAGGAATATCTCGACCGCCGCCCGGCCGAGCTGTCCGGCGGACAGCGCCAGCGCGTCGCCATCGGTCGTGCCATCGTGCGCAACCCCAAGCTCTTCCTGTTCGACGAACCGCTGTCGAACCTCGACGCCGCCTTGAGGGTCAATACCCGGCTGGAGCTCGCCAAGCTGCACCGCGAGCTCGAAGCCACCATGATCTATGTCACCCACGATCAGGTGGAGGCGATGACGCTCGCCGATCGCATCGTCATCCTCAATGCCGGCCGCATCGAACAGATCGGCACGCCGATGGAGCTCTACAACAAGCCGGCCAACCTCTTCGTCGCCGGTTTCATCGGCTCGCCCAAGATGAACTTCGTCGAGGCGGAGAAGCTCGGCGAAAGCGGCGCGCAGACCCTCGGCATCCGTCCCGAGCACATCTCCGTGGATCCCGGTTCGGGGGATTGGAAGGGCACCGTGCTCCACGCCGAGCATCTGGGCGCCGACACGATTCTTTATCTCGATACGGAGAAGGCCGGCTTCGTCACGGTCCGCCTGTTCGGCGAGCACCGCTTCGCGCCCGACGACGTCCTGTTCGCCACACCTCAGCGGGAAAGCATCCACCGCTTCGACGCCGAGGGCCGGGCGATCGCCTGAAGGCGGTAGCTCCTACCGGGTGAGGCAGCTGGGCAGCGTCCTGCGGATGCGCGCGTCCTCCAGTGCCTCCCCGAGGAAGGCCGTGTTTGCCTCCGGGTCGTCCGACGGGTTGTCGAACGCGACGTAGTTCACCTCCACGCCCGCGTCGAGCGGATTGAGCGACAAGGTGAAATAGACCTTGGCCCCCTTTGGCCACAGTTCGAGATCGAGCGCGATTCTCGGCGTGCCGGTCCAGCCCACATGGGCCTCGCACCCGTGGCCGAGGCGCAGCGTGCCGGGCATGAAATAGAGTTCGGCCGCCGACTCGACGATGTCGGCAATGCTTGCCATGCTTTCCAGACGGATGAACGCCACGTAGTCGGCCAGCTCGATGAGCCGCAGTTCGTTGGCGACATCCTGGATGGCGTTTGCGACGATGACTTCGCGCGCTGCCGAATGCGGTTGCCGATTCATCACCTGTCCCCTCCCTGCTTCTCACCCAGCCTGTAGACCCGGCGGACCAGTTCGGCGACCGCCTTGTAGAATTCAGGCGGTATCATGCTATCCACCGAAACTTGTTTGTACATGGAGCGGGCGAGCGCCGGCTCCTCGAACACTGGCACCCCGTTCTCGCGCGCAATCTCGCGAATCTTGAGCGCGATCAGGTCCTGGCCCTTGGCGACGACGAGGGGGGCGGCATCCTGGTCGCGCCGGTAGCGCATGGCGATGGCAAAGTGGGTCGGGTTGGCGATGACCAGCGTCGCCTGCGGCACAGCCGCCATCATCCGCTGGCGCGCACGGTCGCGCGCCAGGGAGCGCTGCCGCGCCTTGACGATGGGATCGCCTTCCGTCTGCTTCTGCTCGTCCTTCACCTCCTGGCGCGTCATGCGCAGGTCGCGGCGCCAGCTGAACCGCGACCACGCGAAATCGGCCACGGCGATCACTGTCATCACGAGCGTGACCGCCAACAAGATGTCGACGACGACATCCCGGATGACGGTGGTGAAGACCATCGGATGGGTGATCATCCCGGAAAGAAGGCGCGTGTCGGCGGCGCGCAACGTAAAGACGACGAAGCCGCCGACCACCAGGAGCTTGCCGAGCGACTTGGCGAACTCCACCATGCCCCGCGCCCCGAACAGCCGTGACCAGCCGCTGGCGAGCGAGACCCGCGATGCCTTCGGCCGAATGCGTTCGAGCACGAAGCGCGGCGTGTTCTGAAGCAGGGAGGCGGCAAGGCCCGCCGAGACCAGGAGAAGCATGAGCACGCCGGCGACCTTGGCGATCTCGACAAAGACGATGCGGTAAATGGCGATCGCGTCCGTCTGCGTCGCCAGCGACCAGTCGTCGGCCCGCTCGATGAAGATCGACAGAAAGCCCCCAAGACGCACGGCGTTGTTTTCGGCAAAGAAGAGCACGAAAACGAGGATGGCCAGGAACGAGGCGAAGACGGGCGCCTCCCTCGAGAAGGGCAACTGCCCCTTTTCGACCGAGTCGCGGACCTTTTTCTCGGTGGCCTCCTCGGTCTTGCTTTCCTTGTCCGGCCCCTCAGCCATCAGACCTCGTCACGGGCGGAGCGCTTCCTTTCGGCTGGCGCTTCATCAGGCGGCGTTCTGCGCCGAAGGCAGTTCGATCGCGCCCTTTTGGGCAAGCTCCACCGCGGTCGCGGCGATGCGGCGGCGGGCCTCGCCGATCGCCTCCGCTGAGACGCCGTCGTCCTCCATCTGCAGTTCGGATTCGATCATGCGGCGGGAACGGGCGCCGAGCGCCGAAAGCACGGCTTCGGCCAGTTCCTGGGGCGCGCCGCGCAAGGACGCCGTGACCAGTTCGGCCGGCAGCCCGTCGAAGAGGGCGACACGTGCCTTCTGCGACAGATGGACGACCTCCTCGAAGGTGAACAGCCTGGCGCGGATGCCCTCGACATCCTCCGAACCCGCCTTCTCAAGATCGTCCATCACCTCGGTGATGTCCTCACGGTCGAGCTCGTTGAGAAGCCGCGCGACCCGGGCCTGGCCCGCCGAAGCATCCTTGCCGCTCGCCTCCGCGCGCAGGATTTCGGCAATCCGCTTTTCGATGACCGCCTTGGCGGCCTGCGGGACCTGGCCCATGGAGGCGACGCGCCGGATCACCTCGCCGCGTTGGGACCGGTCCAGTTCGCGCACCACCTTCGATCCCGCCTGCGGGGCCATGCGGGCGAGGATGACCGCCACCGTCTGCGGATGCTCCTGCGCCAGAAGCCTGGCGAGCCGCCCCGGCTCGAGCTTCTCGATCTCGGCCCACACCTCCTCGGCCCCGAGCGGCGGCGGGTCCTTGCGGCCGAGGAGGACGTTCACCTCCTCCGGCGACAGGGATTCTGAGAGAATGGTGTCCATGCTGTCGGCGGAATCGAGCAGGCCGGCGCCTTCCGTGAACTCGTTCTCGAACTCCTCCACCACCTTCTCCAGTTCGGCCTGGGGAATGGTGCGCAGGAGCCGTGCGGCCTCGATGAGCGACTTCAGCTCTTCCTGCTTGAAGAACTTCAACAGCCGCCCGGCCGACGGCTTGCCCATCGCCACCAGGATGGTGGCGGCCTTCTGTGCCTGCGTCAGCTTCACCGCCGCCCCCACGCGCTCGCGACGAATTGCGGGAAAAGGTGGAAAGCGCGGATGCTCATCGTGCCGTCGTGCCGCCGATTTCCGTCAAGCGCACGCCGAAGCGGCTGGTGTCCTGCTCCAGAAGCGTGATTTCCCCGCGCGCAATGCGGCGTCCGTTCACGACGATGTCCACGGGCTCGCCGATCCGCCGCTCGAGCGAAACGGTGGAGCCCTTCTCCAGCGCCATCAGCTCGGAAACGGGCATCTCGGTGCTGCCGAGCACGATCTGCACCTCCACCGGAATGCCCATGACGAAGTCGGCATGGCCGCCCGCGGGGTGCCCCTGCTCCTCGTCGTGCAGCGCGTCGCGCAGTTCCTCGATGGCCTTGTCGAGGCCTTCTTCCTCGCCGTTTTCGGGCGCCGCTTTCGTCTTGCTCATTCCGCCTCTCCTGTCAGCCGGCCAGAAGCCCGTTCAACACGTCCTGCCTGGCGTCGAATGGTTGCTTCACCCGCACGGTGTAGTTTTGCCCGAGCTTGCCGAACTCGCATATGAAGACGGGGCGGCCGCGCACGGTCAGCCGTGTCTCGCCCTGGGCGTTCGCGCCCAGTTCGAGCACCTGCCCCTCCCGCAATTCGGCGAGCGCGCCGAGCGGCACTTTGGTGAGCGGGACCGTCGCCGTCAGTTCCACCTTCGAGCGCAGCACCTCGCCGCCGAAACGTTGGCGCCATTCCGCGGCCGAGCGCCGGTCCGGTGCACGCGTGTTGATGGGGCCGCGCGATTCCATCAGCACGCGCTGGGGCATCCAGGCGGTCAGCCTTCCGCCTTCCTCGCCCGCGCCGATCGTAAAGGTCACGCAGACGCCCGGCCCGTCGCGGACGATGAAGCGCTTGAAGTCGCGCGGGCCCGCGAGCGGCCGCCCGACGGGCAGCCGCAATCCCATTGCCCGCGGCCCCGTCCCGTTGATGGCTTGCGCGAAAACGTCGAACACCATCGTCGCAACGTCGAGCTCGATTCTCGAGGGAACCCGGGTGAGCGGCGGTACCGCAATGTCCGGATCACCGCCGAAGAAGGTGCTGACGAGCAGTGAAAGCGCCTGCGGATCGAGGCGCAACGTCAGCGCGTCGCGCGAGGTCGGCGCCGGCACGACCGCGAGCGCATCGAACGATTCCGGTTCCGGCTTGAGATCGGCGAGCCGCACGATGTCGATGTCGGCAAGATCCACCGTCAGGAGCGTGGGCAAGACATCCGCCAGCGTCTCCGAAACCAGCGGCAGCACCCGCGTGGCCAGCGCACGCGCGGCCTCGCTCACGTGGCGCGGGTCGCTCGTGGCGCCGACGAGGCGCTCGACGATGAGCTTGCGCATCATTTCGGGATTGTGCGCTTCCGCCGCCATCTCCGTCATGCCGCCTTCTTCTCCGCCGCGCCGGCGTTGAGCGTGTTTTCCTCGACCGCGTCGATCGAGGGCCGGTCATAGGCGGAGATGGTCTTGCGCCCGAACTCCACCGCGACCTGCGGAAGCGATCCGTTCATGTAGGCGAGCAGGGTCTGCTTGACGACCACATAGAGCCGGTTGCGCTTGTCACGCACGATCTTGATCTTCGTGGCGATCGGGCCGACGATCGCATAGGAAAGGAAGATGCCGAGGAAGGTGCCGACCAGCGCCGCCCCGACGAGCGCGCCGAGGATTTCCGGCGACTGGTCGAGCGCGCCCATGGCCTTGATCACGCCCAGCACCGCCGCGACGATCCCGAGCGCCGGCAGGCCGTCGGCCACCGCCTGCAGCGCGTGATACGGCTTCAGCTTGTCACGCCGGATCGTCTGGATCTCCTCGTCCATCAGCGCTTCGATCTCGAAGGGCCGGGCATTGCCTATGATGATGATGCGGCAGTAATCGCAGATGAAGTGGGTGAGCGCGCGGTCCTTCAGGACGCTCGGATGGGTCTGGAAAATCGGCGATTCCTCGGGATTGTCGATGTGGTTCTCAACCTCGCTACGCGACTTGGTGCGCAACTCGCGCATGAGATTGTGCAGAAGGCCGAGCGTCTCGAGATACTCCTTCTGCTTCGGCACCGCGTGTTTGAAAGCCTCGAGGCATGCCTTGCCTGTGTCCTTGACCGTTGCCAACGGGTTGGCGACGAGGAAGGTACCCAGCGCCGCGCCGCCGATGATGACCACCTCCCATGGCTGGATGAGCACGTCGATATGCCCCCCCATCGCCATGAAGCCGCCGATCACACAGCCAAAGGTTACGACCAGTCCGATGAGTATGCCCACGCCAACAGCCTTCGCGTAAGAAACGGTTTCTTCCGCATTAGAGGCCGTGGCTTGCGTGAGGCTTGAAGCACAGGGCGCGCGCGAGAAGAAAGCTTCGCACAAGCCAGGGGCCCTAGGCTTGCCCGGAAAACGCGCGGGGGCGGCGAGATGAACACCTATACGAGCTATCAACTCATTGCGCGCGACATGGCGCAGTCCATCAGCCGCGTCGAGGCGCAGCCGATGGTCGGCCGCGAGACGGAATATTATCGCGAGAACATCGAGAAGGTGAAGACCATAGAGGAGTTCGTCGCCGACGATCGCCTCTTCCGCTATGCCATGAAGGCGCACGGGCTGGAGGACATGGCCTATGCCAAGGCATTCATGGTCAAGGCGCTCAAGGAAGGTGTCGACGACCAGGACAGCTTCGCCAACAATCTGACCGACAAGCGCTACAAGGAATTCGTCGAGACTTTCAACTTCGCCCGCTACGGCGAGGAAACGACCACCTTTTATTCCCCCACCACCGGAACGGTGAACAAGTATCTGCGCCAGACGCTGGAGGAGGATGCCGGCCAACGAAACGAGGGGGTGCGCCTTGCGCTCTACTTCGAGCGCAAGGCCGACGGGCTGGATTCGTTCTACGAGGTTCTGGCGGACCCGGCCCTTGCGCAGGTGGTGCGCACGGCACTGGGCTTTCCGGAAACTCTCGCCCAGGCCGACATCGACAAGCAGGTCGAGATGTTCAAGGACCGTCTGGACATCGAGGATTTCAAGGATCCCGACAAGCTGGCCGATTTCCTGAAACGCTTCGCCACCATGTGGGAGGTCGAGAATCCCAGCTACAGCCCGCAAAGCTCGATCGCCGCCCTCTTCAGCGAGCCGGTCTCGTTCGGCATTTCGACCGACACGCTTCTCGCCATTGCCCAGATGAGGAAATAGACAGTGCAGACCGGACTTTACGTCTCCCTCTCCTCGCAAATGGCGCTGGAAAAGCGCCTGGCGACCATCGCCGACAATGTTGCCAACAGCGGCACCACGGGCTTCCGCGCCGGCGGCGTCACCTTCGACGACGTCATGAACGGCCTCACGGACAAGTCGGTCAGCTTCGTTTCCACCGGCGACGACTTCTACGACACACGCGCCGGCGCGCTCCAGGAGACGGGCAGCCCGTTCGACTTCGCCGTCCAGGGCGATGCCTGGTTCGCGGTCGAGACCCCCGCCGGGCCGATGATGACGCGCGACGGCCGCTTCACCATGCTGGATACGGGCGAACTGGTCACGCTCGAAGGGCATCCGGTGCTCGACGCCGGCGGCGCGCCCCTGCTTCTCGATCCGCAAGCCGGACCGCCCGAGACCGGCGCCGACGGCACGCTGCGCCAAAACGGACAACTGCTCGGCGCCATCGGCCTCTTCGCCTTCACGCCCGGTCCGGGCGCGGTCCGCTACGGCAACTCCGGCTTTCTCCCCGACCAGCAGCCCCAGCCGGTGGTCGACCGGCCGGACGTCGGTGTCGCCCAGGGCTTTCTGGAGGGCTCCAACGTGAACCCCGTCAAGGAGATGATGCGCCTCATCGAGGTGCAGCGCACCTTCGAACAGGTCACCGCGCTGGCGCGTGACGGTGATACGGCCATGAAGGACGCCATCAAGACCCTGGGATCCTGATGGACGCGCCCCTGCCGAACGCCGATGGCCCGCTGACGGCGCTCGAATGCGCCTATCTGCGCTTCCGCGACCCGCGCCATATCGTCCGGCACGGCGGCCGCATCTGCGAGATCACACCCATGCACTACCGCGTCCGCGGCCTGTCCCGGGCGGCAAGGCTGGGCGACATCGTCTCCTACCGCGCCCAAGGGGCGGAATGCCGCGGAGAGGTCGTCCGCATCTCGGCCGAGGAGGTTCTGGTCGCCCCTTACGAAGCGGACGCCGAAGCCGCGCTCGGCCAGCCGGTCTTCACTACCGGCCCATTCGACGTCGTGCCGCATGAAAGTTGGCGCGGACGGGTCATCGATGCACTGGGCCGGGCGATCGACTCCGGGCCGCCGCTCATCCGCCCGCCGGGCGGGACGCGCCACGAGC
>NZ_JBHSUM010000114.1:0-13245 GCF_042660605.1 Nitratireductor sp. GCM10026969 | reverse complement strand
TCACACTTTCGGCAGTTGGTGACATCGCGGGCGATTTGCTTCCCAGCTTTAGCAGAAATTCCATCTGAGACACTACCGACCGATTGCCCATGCTGCCGGGCGGCAAGCGCCCCCGATCGAGCCGAAAAAATACCCGCTCTGGAACCGTCTGCACGTGCGTGAACATAATGGCTCGGCGAAAGGCTCGTCCTGGTGGTGAGCGGTCGTTCGCTGCGGCAAGCCCGAACAACTGCCATGCGGACTTTCGGGACGTTGGCCCAACCGGCACTTCCGACCCATAGTTGACGTTCAGAGATGAAGACCTAGGTTGTCGATTTCTTGCGGAAAGGCTATTCGTTGCCTGCCCGCTCCTCGTCGCCCTCCGGCCAGTCGTCGTCCTCTTTTGTCCCTTGGGAACGTCGTCGAATCTTCGCAGCAAAGACATGGTAGGGTATCTCTCCGCTCCCGTAGGCGGCAAGCAGGTCCTTGTAGAGGTCGAATTTATCCCGAGCTGCCACGGCCACATTCATCATGTCAGTAGTGATGAACTTAAGCAGGCGGGCATCAGGATGATTGCCCATGCGGATGTCGTGGTAGCCCAGCATATCCTTGTGGCGCACTCGGGAGACTATATCAGCGGCCGTCTCTGGCATGAGTTGATTGTAGGTCTGGTGAACCAAGGCGCCAGCCGTGTTGAGTAGCTTAAAGGTCACGAAGGGAATGCGGCGGGCGATGAACACCGGCAGGCAGTTGAGCACGGTGCATTTGAGGAGCAAGTCTCTGATTTCCGAGCGGTTCGGGTACATCCATTCTCGCACGTTCTTGCACTCCAGCCCGAGAAATCCTGCGTCCGGGTGGAGGACCATAAAATCGAGCAGTTTCTGGCCAGGTAGGACCCGGATGCCGATGTGGTTGGGCGGTTCTGTCTTCGAATAGATTTTACTATCGTCGTGCGTGTGCAAGTCCGGGAAGTGGCCAAAGAAATCCAGGTCTTGGACCGCACAGAGCGCGCGGTAGGTCGCAATCTCCAATGTCTGCCCGTAACGGGCTGGTAGGTTGTTGGCCGTGAATGCACGAAACAGATTGGCGAGTTCCTCGAGGCGTTCTGTTACAACCTCGGGAGGTGTGTTGGCGAGGTGAAACCAGGTGTTGCCGGCAGTCTCGGTCTTCTGGACCAGGCCCTCCTCAACCAGTTCGTTGCGCGCCGGGATCAGTACATGGGGGTCGATGCGCATGTGGCTTGGGCCTGCATCGGCAATTTTCTGTTCGAGAGTGCGGGCGTTCGCCACAATCTGCCTTTGCAGGACAAGCATTATGCGGCGCTTTGCGAGATCGTGACGATCCTCCTTTTCCCGCTCGGCCATGTCCCCTCTTATATATATTTAGCAGTATTTCCCCCGGTCGCGCTGCGGCTCTGGGGCATGATAAGGCAGCAATGCCGGTTACCGCAATTGGCAGCAGTCCACTGCTGAGGGTGGAGAGCGGTCGGCCCGATAGGTTGAATGGACGACTGCTTCGGGCTCTGTCGCGACGATAACCACGCCGATCGGAATGTCCGCAATTCAAAGATCTGCGTCTGTAAGCTACCGGCCCGCTTGGCGGCCCCACTTGTGCCGTCGCGTGTGCTCGATCTCGCCTCCTAGCTCAAAAGGGTTGGTCAAGCCGTGGATGAAATTTTCCCTCTTTTCCGCTAAACCCTTGAAAAACAAGAAGAACAGAACTTTTTTCACCCCGTTTCATCCCCGCTCCCACCACCGCCTCTACCATTGCCCCATCGCTCTTATGGGAACCGGATGCGCACCGGGTGTTCGGGAGAGCGGCGGCAGCCTCCCCCTTCGGGGTCGGTTCCCGGAGGCATGCGAGGGCCCGCGACAGGCCGGCGGTGCCGGGGCACTGGCGAGAGCCGGTGCGGCGCGGACACCGCGGAAAAGCCGCTAGGGCTTTCCTTCGGCCCGGCCGAGCCCCTCGATGGGCGCGGTCGGGAAGGAGGAAGGCCCGAGAGACCGGTCGACTGCGGGACAGCGGCCGGCGGGGTGCGTTTTCCGCGCCTGAAAAATAAACAGAGTGGCACGGACAACGCGCCCCGCTTCCCGATCTTTGAAATGGCCAGACGGTGAAGCCGGGCGTGGCGAGGATGGCGTGCGTCCCCGGAGGCGTTGGAGCGGGATGAATTCAGGTCGGGTCACCCCGACGCGCGTCATCCCGGAAGCCGGAGCACAGCGGAGGCTGTCCGGGATCCATTCCGGAACGTCTCCGTCACGGACTGGATACCGGCCTTCACTCCGTTCCAGCCGGGATGACGCTCGGTCGGGAGTGACCCGACCTGGCCTCATCCTGCTTCAGGGGCCACCCAGCAGCGAAGAGGAACTCCGTCGCCCCCTAAAATCCGTTCTGGATCCGCTGGAAAATGACGGTTGTGAACGACGAGATCTGCGCCCCCACGAATGGACCGGAGAAGGCGACGGCGAGCAGGATGGCGACGATCTTGGGCACGAAGGTCAGCGTGATCTCCTGCACCTGGGTGAGGGCCTGGACGAGCGCGATGCCGACGCCGACGACCATGGCGACGATCACGGCCGGGCTGGAGGCGACCAGCACCGTCCAGATGGCGTATTGCACGATGTCGAGGGCGTCGGCTTCGTTCATGGTCAGCGGATCACCACGCCGGGGCCGACGATCACCTCCTCGCCGCCCTCGAGTGTCGCCACGACGCCGTCGGCGTAAAGCTTGACCTCCGAGACGACGCCGGTCACCGTGCCGTCGGCCGAGGTGATCTCGCGGCCCACCAGTCCGCTCGCCTGGGAGAGGGAGGAAGCGGCCAGGATCTCCTCCAGCCTGGCGTTCATCTGGACCGACTGCTCGACCTGGGAAAAGGTGGCGAGCTGGGCGACGTAGTCCGTCGATTCCATCGGGCTCGTCGGGTCCTGGTTCTTCATCTGGGCCACCAGCAGGCGCAGAAAGGACTGGTAGTCCACGGTCTGCGGCGCGCCGGCCGCGTTCTGGCTTTGCGTTGCCGCGTTTACGGCCGAGACATCCATTTCATTCTCCCACGGCTTGCGGCAGGGCGAATTCTTCCTGCCGGGACGACGTCCGGAGGATCTCCTCCTCCAGCGGATAAAGGGCGCGGATCGCTTTCAGCGCCTCGTAGACCCTGTCCTCGCAGACCAGCGTGTCGACATGCTTCAGGCCGGCCAGCACCCGCTCGTTTTTGAAGGTGGCCAAGAGGTTGGAAAGGGTCTGGCGAAAAAGCCGGCGGGCCTTTTCCGCACCGTCCGGATTCATCATCATCACCTGTGCCACGAAGTAGAGCTGGCGCAGCGGCGTGCGCGCATCCTCCGGCTGGAGGACGTGGCTTTGCAAAAGGAACTGCACGTCGTTGAGGAATTCCAGCGAGACTTTCCGGTCGACCTGGATGACAGCGCCGTTGACGTAGATCTTCTCGCCCGCCTTCAGCGATATCTTCAGCGTGTTGGTCATTTCAGGCCGTCGCGGATGATCTGCGAAATCTCGATCAGGCCGTCGAAATTGTCGGAACGGCCCTGGCGGACCTCCTCGCCCTCGCGCAAAAGCCACAGGCCGATGGAGATCAGGTTGGCGCGCAGCGCCTCGGGCAGCTCGTTCTCCGGGCTGCCCAGATCCTCGACCAGCGCGGTCCACACCTGGTTCATGAACAGAATGGCCTCGATGGCCTCGTGCGAATTCGGTCCGGCCTTGCGCGCGGCGTCGAGCAGCTCGATCGAGCGGGTCAGCAACTGGCCTTCGCGGTCCTTCGCGTCGGCCACCGAATCCGCCTGAATCTCGCTGTAGGAGAACTGGTACATGGGCTGTGCGATCTCGCTTGCTTGCGGTTACGGCAAATATCTGAGCAGGCTCAGCTGCTGGATGCGTGCGGTAAGCGCGTAGGATGTCTCGATCTGCGTCAGGAGTTCGTTGACCTTGGTGGCGGCTTCGTAGGGATCCACACCCTCCAGGTCCGTGATCATGGTCTTGAAAAGGTCGACCTGGGAGGAGATACGCTCGCTGGCGTCGCTGACGCGCGTCTGTGCGATGCCGACCTCGGACTGGACATGGGCGATGTCGGATAGAGCCTCGCCGACGAACTGCGTGCCGCGCGCGTAAAGCGCCGTGCGTGCGCCTTCGCCCAGCGGGATCTCCAGGAGGTCCGTCAGCACTGCGGCCGTCATGGCGATCTTGCGTATGCCCGCCTCGTTGGCGGTCATCGAGGTCTCGGCGGTCTCGTTGAGCGTGATGCGGCTCGTTATCTTCCGGTCCGAGGCATTGGACCAGTCGTCCCACCCGCTTCCCAGGAAGTATGTCTCGACCTCGTCGAGGAAGGCGTTCATCTCAGCGGCCGTGATGCCGGCGGCCGCCGGGTCGGTCTGCGTGAAGCCGAAGTGGCTCTGAAAAAGGGTGTCGAAGCCCTGTTTGTTGGCGGAAGCCGGGTCGGTGAAATCGTTGATCGGCCTGGTATCGGTGTTGATGCCGGCAAACAGGTGTTCGCCGTTCACGCTGGTGTTGAGGATACCGGTCATCGTCTCCAGGCCGCGTCTGGCTTCCTCGGCAACGGTCTGCGGCGCGTTTATGTCGGAGGCAGCCGTCAGCGTGGTCAGCAGTTTTTCGCCCAGGCCGTGAAGCTCTTCGAGCCCGTCCTGGGTGGCGGCGAGCCGGCTCGCCGCCATGCTGTTGGCATCGACCAGCCCTTCAAGCCGCTCGACGTCGCGGGCCATGGAAAAGGATGTGCCGGCGCGCGCGCCGAGCACCGCACCGGGATCGCTCAAGCGGCTCGTGGTGGCCTCGTTCTGGCTTTGCACCAGCTCCGACTGCAGGCGCATCATCTGATAGCGTAGCGTCTGCGACATGCTGGTGGTGGAAATGAAAGAGGTTTTCATCGGTCAGCGCGCCACCTGCATCAATTGTGAAAGCATCTCGTCGACGACGCTCATCAGTTTCGCCGACGCCTCATAGGAGCGTTCGAGCTCCAGAAGCAGAGCCATTTCCTCGTCGATGTTCACGCCTGTCGCGTTCGAAAGCGCGGTGGCGGTGTGCATCGCCAGCGCTTCCTTCGCCTGCGCGCCGCTGCTGGCCTCCTTGCGCAGGCCTTCCAGCCAGCCGATGGATTCGCTCGTGAAGGCGTTCAGGCTCTTCGTCGTCCCAAGCGAAGCAGCGGGATCGAAGACCATCGGCTCGTCGAGGCCCGCAATGTAGCTGTCGAGCAGGTCCGAGAAGGAGGCCGCGTCGTCCGGATTGTGGTCGTACACGATCCCGTCGCGCAGCCGCTCCGGATCACCGCCCGCCGCGGCGTCAACATTGGCATTGATGTCGATCCTGCCTGCGAGCCCGTCGACCAGCGCGCCGGAAGCGGGCAGGCCCGGCCCGCCGTTCCAGGTGAACAGGCCGGCCATGTCGGCCCCCGTACCGGCGGGATCGGATTCGGCGAAGGCGGTGATGAGCCCGCGAGCGGTCTCGTCGAGCTGGCGCTGCATGTCGACAGCTACCTGGTCCCGCAATTGCAGGCTCGCGGCCAGGCTGCCCGAGGCGGTGGTATTGCCGCCGGTGCCGGAAGCCAGCGGTACGCCGTCGATATAGACGGCGTTGCCGGTCATGCCGGGTGCGAAAGCCTCGGTGCGCGCGAAAGTGATCGCCCGCGGCACCGTTTCGAAGAGGGTCGTGCCGTCCGCCGTCGTGACGACCAGGTCGTTGTCGGCGCGGCTGATCGTGGAGACGGGCACGTATCCGGAGATCTGCTTCAGGAGCGCGTCGCGCCGGTCGAGCGCATCGGAGACGTCGCGTCCGGCACGCGTGCCCCGGACCACTTCGGTGTTGGCGGCCTCGAACTGGGCGAGCAACTCGTTCAGCTCTCCCACCGAGGTGGCGATGTCGGCGTCGAGTTCGGTGCGGAAGGATTGCACGGCTTCCGTGCCGTTGTTGAGCGAGCGTACCATTCCGCGCGCCGCTTCGACCGCCGTCTCGGCAAGGGTGCGGTTCGATGGCGCGGCGGCGTAGTTCTGAAGCGCGGTCTGCAGTTTGCCCAGCGCGGAAGCCGGCGAGGTGGCGTTGTCGGTTCCGTTCACTTCGAGCCGCAGCCGGTCCAGCCCCTGCGATATGCGCGACTGGCCCTGCCAGCTCGACAGCGCGGAAAGGTTCTGCTTGAACAGGGCATCGTCCGTCGCCCGGCGGATCTCGCTGATGCGGGCGCCGGGTGCCGTGCTGGAAAGGACACCGTCGCGGCGCGTATAGTCCGGATTGGAGGCTTCGGCGACGTTGCGCGAAACGATATTGGTTTGGCGGGATGCGTTGAACAGTGCGGATTGGGCGATATTCAGTGCGGAAGTAAGCGACATTTTCTCTCTTTCCGAGGCCTCGTCCTGTTTTCAGCCCCTTCGCCTCTATCGCTTCAGATTGACCAGAAGCTCCATCAGCTCCGAGCCGGTCTGAAACACCTTGGAGTTTGCGGTGTAGCTGCGCTGTGACTGGATCATGTCGGTAAGCTCTTCGGCGATATCGACATTGGAGTTCTCCAGCGCGCCGGACACCACCTTGCCGGCACCGACCTCCATGGCGTTGCCGTAGAAGACGGGGCCGGAATTAGGGCTCTGGGCAAACACGTTGCCGGAAAGCACTTCGAGCTGGTCCGGGCTGGTGACGGTGCCGAACTGGATCTCGTAGAGGGCAACGAAGGATCCGTCCTCGTATTGCGCGTAGACGGTGCCGTCGGTATCGATCTGGATGGTGTCGATCTCGCTTCCCAGCGCTCCGTTCGCTTCGGCTTGCTGGAGCTTGTATTCGTTGCCCGTCTGGCTCAGCGAGACATCGAGGTCGACCGTCTGACCCTGTGGCAGGTTGACGGTTCCCGACAGGTCGGCCGTCAAGGTTCCGGTAGAGGCGTTGAAGCTTGCGGTGCCGAACGCGTTTCCATCGACCGTGATGTCCCAGTCGGCCTCGCCGGTGGCTGTGTCCTCGCTCACCTTCTCGAAGACGATCTCCATCACCTGCGTGTTGCCGGTCTGGTCGACATAGGAGAGCGAGGCGGTGTGGGTATAGCCGACATCGGCGCTGGCCGGCAGGTTGGCTGCGAAATCGCCTTCGGTCGACGGGGTGGGCAGACGGTTTGCGGCGGTGATGCTGATCGCCTCTTCCGCACCCGTCTCGAGGTTCGTGCCCATCAGGTAGAAGCCGGCGGCGTTGACCAGTCGGCCGGTATCGTCGGGCACGAAGGAGCCCGCGCGTGTCAGGTAGTCCTGTCCGTTGGCGTCCTGGACCTTGAAGAAGCCGTCCCCCTCGATCGCCAGGTCGGTGACCGAGGTGGTGTATTGCAGCACGCCCTGATCGGAGATGGAATTGCGTACCGTGGTCGTGACGCCGCCGGAATTGTAGGAGCCCTGGGTGCTCGGGACCACCAGCGTCGAGAACTCGGTTCTGGCCTTCTTGTATCCGTTGGTGCCGGAGTTGGCGATGTTGTCGGCGACGGTGGACAGGCGGTTGGCCTGCGCGTTCATGCCGGACACACCGGTCTTCATCATGCCGTAGAGGCTCATCGCGGACGTCTCCTCGTATTGCGCGCCTTGAGGGGAGTCTAGCCGCCGGGACTTGCGTGAAACTGGCGTGGCGGCGTTCCGCCCCGCCGCCCCGACGGGTTCACCCCACGAGCCGGTATCCGAGATAGCGCTTGGAATCGATGGGATCGAAGCCCAGCTTCTGGCGCAGCTTCTTGCGCAGCTTGCTGATGTGGCTCTCCACGACGTTTTCCTCGACCTCGTCGTCGAAGATGCCGTAGATGGCGTTGAAGATCTGTGTCTTGGTGACCCGCCGCGAGGCGTTGCTCGCCAGGTACTCCAGGATGCGCCGCTCGCGGCGCGGCAGCGGCAGCGGCTCGCCGTCGATCTCCGGGTCGCGCCCGTCGGTGAAGATGCGCATCGGGCCGATCTCGGTGAAGCTCGTTTCCTGCTTCTGCATGCGCCGCGTAATCGCGTTGATGCGGGCCAGGATCTCGCGCACATGCACCGGCTTGCGCACCACGTCGTCGACGCCGGATTCGAAAAGCCGCAGCGTATCTTCAAGGGAGTTCTTCTCGCTCAGCACGAGTACCGGAGCGCTCGAGCGGCCGCGAATCTTGAGTGTCGGCTTCTCGGGCGCAGCGCACTGGCCGAGGAGGAAGGCGCTGACCGATTGCAGGTCTTCCTCCGGGGCCGTCGTCACCCACTCCCCGAACTCACCGGGGCTGAAGCCCGCGGTGGCGACACCTTCCTTGTTGAAAAGTGAATTATAGCCCTCGGTGACGAGGTCGCGTTCGTCTACGACGATAATCATTCGGCCGCCCTCCGAATCAGTTGCCCCACCAAGAGGTACCCGGTCGGCGGAATCGGGCACAATAGTTTTTTTATGAAAATTTTAATTCTTTTTCGATACGACAAAGACTTCAATCAAGGATTGCAGAACATGCGTGCCTTTGCAGTCCACTCCCCGAAACCCGTCGCCACCATATTGGCGATGACGCGGCATAGATATCGCTTCTGCGCGGGGTCGTTGTTCGGCCCGGCGTGATAGCGGGCCACCGCCATGGACCAGGTCTCGTTCTGCTGTTTCAGGTGCTTCAGAAAGCGCCCTGCGTAGTCCACGTTGTGCCGGGGCTCGAGCATCTCGGCAAGGCTGCGGAATTCGCCGGCGTGGTAATGGTGATTGATCTGCATGCAGCCGAGGTCGATGAGCCTGGCGCCCCGCCTCCGCGCCCGGGTGAATTCGGCGATCGCCTCCGCGGCGCTTTTGGCGAAGACGGCCTTTCCCTCGATGTTCAGCGCATAGGGCTGAAGACTGCCCTTCACGCCGGTTTCGGTCAGGCCAACGGCGTAGAGGATACCGGGCGGGACGTCGTATTTCTCGGCCGCGCGCAAGATCTCCGCTTCGCACGGATTGGCCGCGGCGAGGGTGCCCGTCAACAGAAGGCTAGATATACAGGTCGCCGCTCGTTTCAGCATCGTCATGTCCCTCGGCCGGCCTTGCGCCGCGGTTTCCATGGCCGCCCTCGCGATGAGAGTTGGCGGCACCGCTTTGCTGCTCGCCGCTGCCCGGACCGGACTGAAAACCCTGCTCCCGGCCTGTCGTGCCGGCGTTGACGTTCGTGCCCTGGGGCGCCTGCTGAACGGTGATGCGGTCGATCTCGTAGCCGAGTGCGCGCAGCGCCCGCGTGATTGCCTCACCGTCCGCATGCAGTCTCTGGCGCGCGTCGGCGGTCTCGACCTGAAGTTCTACCGATAGTTGCTCTCCGGATACCGTCAGCCGGGCCGTCACCATGCCCAGTTCCGCCGGCTGAAGCTGGATCTTCATCACGTGCAGCGTCTCCGTGCGGCGGAAGGTGCCGGCGGCGGCCTGTGCCGCTTCGCTCGCAGTGCTCCTGAAGACCGGATCGGCCTCCAGCGACGACACGAGTTGGCCCCCGGTGAACCCCGTTCCCGAGGTGGTGGAGCCGGTCGCCGGTGCGGGCGCCGTCTGGACGTTCACCACACGAAACGGCTTTTTGCCGTCGTCGGCGCCGGGTTCTGCATCCGGATGCCTCTCCCGCGCGCCGTCCGCTCGTGCGCCGTCGATCCGTGCGGCGAGCGCTTCGATGCGCGCTTCGTGCGCCCGTGCCTTGTCGGCCTGAAGGAGAGGCTCTCCGCCGGAAGCCGCACGCGACGGGGCAGGGCGTTCTGCGGGCGGGCGCAACGCCGTTTCCGCCGCCTCTGCACCAGCCGCTTCAGCGCCGCCTATCTGTTTGGCCAAGGCAGCGCTGGATTTGGCTGCCGCACCGGATGTTTCCGTGGTGCGGTTCGGTGGGTCTTGGCTTTCAGTGGCAACTCCGGTGCCTTCGCCGCGTGCAGCGGTGCTCTTCATTCGCAGCGGAAGCTCGGCGGCGGCCTTGCTATTGCCCTGCGCCGGTTCGGCGCCGCGCTTCTGCGGTGTCCGCCCGAGGGAGGCGTCGAGGGGCAGGCGGAGCATTCCTTCATCGCTCACGCCAGGCATCTCATCGTCAGGGGCGTCCTGCCCCGCTTCCTGCGGAAGAGAGAGCTTTTCGAGAAACCCCTTGATCTGCCAATCGCGCCGCCCGGTACCTTCCTGCCCGAGACGTAGGCTCGCCGCGGATTGCTCTTGCCGCCCATCTTCCAGCGCATGGTGAAAGGTCAACGCATCGGATGGAAGTTTTCCGGACCTGCGCCCGGCATCCTGCATGCCCGTCAGCATGGCCGGACCGCCTGCCTTGATCGCCTCCGTCATGGTCTTGCCTCCTCCCCGAGAAGCACATCGATGGCGCGGAGCTTGTCCCGCGTCGCGGCGACATATTCGGCCGTCGCCGGAGCGGCGTCGGTCTCGTCCTCCGCTTCGGCCGGAGCGGCTTCGGCGCGCTTCGCGAGTGCCGGTGGTGCGATTACGTCGGCGGCGATCTCGCGCGCTGCCTTCAGGAGGCGCCGGTCTCCGCTCGACAGACGGGATTCGTCGATACGTCCCAGCACCGCCAGCACGTCGTCGACGTCCGGCGAGGCGACCCGGGCCGCATTGGCGTAAAGAAGGGCGCGGGGGTCGTCTTCCGTCTCTTCCGCGGGCGCATATTCCCGGGCCTTGCCCGCGGCGAAGGCGAGCAGCTCGCGGTGGCTGTCGATGGCGCTCTGGCGGGCGATGCGCAGATAGATCGCATGGGCCTTTTCCCGGTCCATCTCCGCGACGATCGCCTCCAGCACGTTCAGATCGATCTCGGCCTGCAAAGCCACGACCCCGGAAACGAAATCCTCCGCGTAGCGGCTCGCATAGGGCGAGCGCACGAAGCGGCGCACATATTGCTCGGCCGCCCGGAGAAAGCGTTCGGTGGCTTTCAGGGACGCGCTGATGGCGACGCTGCGGCGCAGCGCCGCTTCCTCGATCAACGTGCCGGGGCTGAGCAGCCGCGCCCGGTCGAAAAGGTCGAGGGCGGCAGCCGGATCTTCCTGCGTCACGAGCGATCCCGCCATCAGGGCCAGGGGCGCGGCGAGCACGCCGTCGAGATCGAGCGGTTCGATTTCGCGCAGCAATTGGCGCGCGCTGGCGGCATCGCCGTGCGCATAGCGCACCACGCCCCGGGCGAAGGTTTCTTCCGCACCTTCGAAATTCAGCCGGGAGACGATCATGTCCAGCGTTTCCGGATTGCCGCCGCTGGCGCCGTAGATCAGTACCGCGTCTCGGTTGCGTGGGTCCTCGAAGGCTTCCAAAGTGGCGGCACGCAGACGCCCGTCGATGATGCCGAGCAGCTTGGCCTGCATGGGAAGGGCTGCGTGATCGCCATCGGCGATCCTGTCCTGAACGCGCTGCAGTGAGCGCACCATCTCATAAGGCTCCAGCTCTTCGGCCGGCGCGTGCGTGCCTGAAAACGCCGCCAGCAGAGCCGCCGCCGCCAGCCGGCCTTTCATCGCGGCATCTCCAGCAGGATCTCGATGCGCCGGTTGGCGGCGGCGAGCGGATCGTCCGGGCGTTTCAAATGCCGGTCGGCGAAGCCCGCCACCTCTTCGAGCCGCGCCTCGTCCAAACCGCCGCGCACCAGCATGTACTGAGCCGCGTGTGCGCGGGCGGTGGAAAGGCGCCAATTGTCGTAGTTTCCATCGCTGAACGGCCGTGCGTCCGTGTGTCCGTGCACGCGCACCAGGCCGGGTCTTTGCGCGAGCACGCGGCCGATCTTCTCCATCGCCGTCACCAGCGGACGGGCCGGCACGGCGGAGCCGACCGGGAACATGCCGTTACGGACGTCGTCCATGACGGAGATGAGAACGCCGTCCTGTCCCGCCTCGACCGTGACGGAGGCGGCGAGGCCTTCGCCTTCGAGCGCTCTAGCAAGCGATGTGCGCACGGCATCGGCCGCCCGCTCGCGCGCTACGGCTTCCGCCTGCGGCTCCTTCTCCGCCGGTTTCGCCTGGTCGGGCCGGGTACTTTCTTCGGCCGGTGCAAGCGGCTGGGCCTCTGCGACGCGTTCAAGGGTGGGCGCGCCCGCCGGTTCACCGCTCGTGTTCTGCGCAGCCGCGCTTGGCTCTCGCGCCTCGACGCGCGAGAGGCGTTCTGCGCCGGTCTCCTCGGCGCGCGCGTCGCCACCGAAGGGATTTTCCCGCGCCTCGTCGGGATCGCCCTCGACACCGGTCCGCGGCTCCGAGACCTGCTGCGACCAGAAATCCGGCGCGAAGGGGTCGCGGTAAGCCTCTCCGCCGGAGGCGCCGGAAGACGGGCCGGCATCCTGCTCGCCGCCTTCGCCTTTCGGCGAGACGTTCTGGTCCATGCCGGTTTCGGCAGCGATCTCGGCCAGGACCGCATAGGGGTCGGAGAAGAAATTCTCGTCGGAGACCCTGCCCGTCTCCTCGCCTGCCCCCCCGACACCCGGGCCGGGGGTCTGGTCGCGCTCATCGGCCGGCGTTCCGTCGGGATCTCCGACATGCTGCGGTCGAGCGTGGTTCTGCGGCGCCAGCCCCATGTCTTCCAGACCCTTGCTGCTGGTGCTGCGATCGATCAGCTTGACGGGGTTGAAGTAGCTGGCAAGGGCGGAGCGCGTCTGCTCGTTGGCGGCGTTGATCAGCCACATGACGAGGAAGAAGCACATCATCGCGGTCATGAAATCGGCGAAGGCGATCTTCCAGACGCCGCCGTGATGGCCCTCGTCCTCGTCGTCGCCGCCCCGGCGCACGATGATGATTTCCGGCTGGCGTTCCTCGCCGTCGGCCATCGTCATGACAGCACCTCGGCAAGGGTCCCCGACCATTCGGCGAGACGCGTTTCGAACAGGCTCTCATCGATCCTCGCAGTGAGGTCGAAACCTGTCCCCTCGGAGAAATCCACCGAAGCGGCTTGCGGCCCCAGCCGCGCGCGCAGCGCATCGCACAGAAAGGTGGTGCCGCTGACGCGAACGCGCACCGAATCCTGTTCGGCGAGCGCATCCTCCACGATGCGCGCGAGTTCGTCGACCGCGCGGCTTTGCAGATCTTCTGTCAGGACCGCGCCGAGAACGCGTGCGGCGCTGGCGCAGGTCCGGGATATGACCTCCTGCTTCATCTCCTCGAAGTTTCGGGAGATGGCTTCGCCGGCCTCCTCGCCGAGTCGGCGGACGGTCTCTTGAAGTTCCTCGGCGTGGTGCCGGCGCTCGGCTGCCAGTTTTTCCTCGAACTCCTTTTCGAGGCGCTGGGCGAGCGCCGCCTCGGCTTCGGCCACCGCCATTTCGACGGCGGTCCGTCCCGCCGCATCCGCGATCGGGCGCGGCGGTATCGGATCGTCAGCCCGCCGCGCGGG
>NZ_JBHSUM010000113.1:0-13397 GCF_042660605.1 Nitratireductor sp. GCM10026969 | reverse complement strand
AGCGCGCGGCGGCAACTTCGAGCCCGCCGGAGATCGCCGCCATATTGGACGATCCGGCGCTGGCTGGGCCCAAGATGCGGGCGATCGTCATCCTGCGCGACGGCCGCGTTATCGGCGAGCGGTACGGCTCCGGCTTCGACGCCGCGCGGCCATTGCTCGGCTGGTCGATGACGAAGGCCGTCAATGCCGCCATCGTCGGCACGCTGGTCGGGGCGGGCCGGCTCGGCGCCGACGACGGCGGTCTGCTGCCCCAATGGGACGGAGATAGCCGGTCGGAGATCACCGTCGCGCATCTGTTGGGGATGGAGAGCGGGCTTTCCTTCCGCGAATTTTATGCGGGCGTGGCCGACGTAACGCGCATGCTCTATCTGGAGCCGGACATGGCGGCCTTCGCCGCGAACCAGCCGCTGCTTTACGAACCGGGAACCGACTTCGCCTATTCGAGCGGGACGAGCGTGATCCTGTCGCGGGTCTGGCAGAACACGTTCGACAGCGACGCGGCGGCACTGGCGTGGCCGTATCGCGCGCTGTTCGCGCCGCTGGAGATGGATACGGCCGTCCTGGAGACCGACGTGCGCGGCACCTTCGTCGGGTCGTCCTACATGTATGCCTCGGCGCGCGATTGGGCGCGCTTCGGGCAGCTTCTCTTGCAGGACGGGGTGTGGGAGGACCGACGCGTCCTGCCGGAGGGCTGGGTCGAATGGATGCGCACGCCGACGAGGGCCTCCGGGGGCGAATACGGCCGCGGTGTCTGGATGCAGGGGCCGCGCGTGACCACGCCGATGGACCGGCACCAGGACGATGGATTCGACCTGCCGGAAGATGCTTACTGGCTGATTGGCCATGACGGGCAGACCGTCACCGTCATTCCCTCGCGCCGGCTCGTCGTGCTGCGGATGGGGCTGACGCCCACCGTTCTGGCTTACAAGCCGCAGGTGCTGGTCGAAGCGGTGGTCAGGGTGCTCGACGGGAGGGAGGATTGATGTCCCGGCGGCCGGGAAGGGTGATCACCGCGTGGACGGCATAGCCGCCGAAAGGCGAATCGAAGGAAAGGCTTGCGCCGCGTTTCGCGCATTCCGATTCAAGAACTTCACGCAATGAATCACGCGGGCTGACGTGAAAGGCGGCGAGCCAGCGGCGCAGGCCCGCGCGGAACCAGCCGGGCAGGTTCTCCTGACGGCCGAAATCGACGATGTGCAGCGCGCCGCCCGGCGCCGTGCAGTCCAGCGCGGCAGCGACGGTGCGTTGCCAGGGCGGGATCATCGACAGCGCATAGGACAGGAAGACGCGATCGAAATGGGGCCTGCCGAAAAGCGCCCGCGCTTCGAAGGCGGACGCGTCGCCCTCGGCCAGGAAGGCGGCCATGCCCATCGTCCCGCGGCGCATCCGCCTTTGCGCCGTCTCGAGCATGACACGGGAGATGTCGAGGCCGAAGAGGCGGGCGTCGGGGTAGCGCCGGGCGGCGAGCGCCAGGTTGCGCCCGGTGCCGCAGCCCAACTCCAGGACCGTGCCGCCTGGCGGGACGGCCAGACCGTCGATCAGGCGATCGCGGCCCAGAAGATAGAACTTCCGCGTCAGATCGTAGATGTGGCGCTGATAGCGGTAGACACCGTCCATCAGCTGGGCATGGACCGGACCGTCGGCGGTGCTCATGGGTCTTTCTTCACATAAAGGTGGAAGCCGCCATAGATCGCCGAGCGGTCGCGGGCGGAAAGCTCGCGTGAACGGGCGAACTCGTAGTGCCACTGGTCGAGCAGGGTCGTCGACACGCGGCCGGGCAGCAGCGTGGCCTGCGCGGCGGTGCGGAAGATGACGCGCGCGCCGGGCGCGGCGGTGCGGGTGATCTCGTTCCACAGGAGGTCGAGCTGATGGTCGTTCATCCAGTCCTGCGCGTCGAGGAGCACGAAACGGTCGACGCTGGCGGCGGGCTTGGTAGCGAGGAGCTCGACGAAATTGGTGTGATGCACCTTCACCCCGCCGGCATTTTCCCGGATGGTCCCGAAATTCCGGCGCTGGAGATAGGCGGGCAGGGCGGCCTCGCCCTCGCGGGGATAGCGGCGTGCGAAGGCGGCCCAGGCGAAGTAGTTGTCCTTCAGCGGGAAGTGGCAGGCGAGCTTTTCAAGCCGCGCGGAAAGCACGTCCGCCATGGACCCGCTGCCGGCGGTCAGCAGCGCGTCATATTGTGCCGGCGGAATGCCGAGGCCGAACAGCGAGGCTTTGCGCGAGGTGGCCCAGCGCACCAGGCGCTTTTCGAATAGCGGCTTCAGCCGTTCCTCGAAGAAACGCCGCTGCTCGCGCAGATCGGCCGCGCGCATGATGTCGGAGGGGTCGACGCCGTGCAGGCGGGCGACGCGATGGCCCATGGCGATGAAGAAGCCGAGCAGCCCGGTGCGGTAGAAGTCGCGGTCGAAGGCGCTGATGCGCCGGCGGCCGAAGAGGTCGCGCGTTTCCCAGTAGCGGCGGCTCGCCGCATCCAGCTTCGGGGCGATGAAACGGTCGTAGGCATGCCTATTGGCGGCATTTCCCGGCGCGCCGAAGAAGCGCATCAGATCCGCGTGGCCGGGCAGGGCGGTGAAGGCGGCAAGCTTCAGCCGGTTGAGCGCCACGTGGGCGGCGTTGAGGTCGACCACGTCGATCCTGGCCGGCGAGCGGGTGAGATAGGCGAGCATGTTGCAGCCGCCCGAGCCGATGGTGACGACACGATGGCCTTCGCCCAGCGCCATCGCCGCCATGTCGACTTCCGGATCCTCCCAGATCTGCGGGTAGACGAGGCCGGAAAAGAGAAGCGCGAACAGGCGCTCCGACAGGCCCGCCTTGCTCAGCGCCCGGCTCTGGTAGACGGCGTTGCCGATGCGGCGGCGGGAAGAAAGGCCGATATCGGCCGATAGGTCGGTCATGGCGAATCCCCTTGCACCATTGGGCAAGGGGCTACCGGACCTCGATGACAGGCGCGTGACGGAATGGGCTATCGGCGCGCGTTCCTATCGGTGCGCAGGACCGCGTTCGTGCGGCTCTGACGGCCGTTTCCGGAGACGGGCACCCGGCTTGAGGGGCCGCCGCCCCTTATCGCTCGGCCAGCGCCGGTTCGCCCTTTTTTTCGCGGATGAGGTTGGCGAAGCGGCGGAAGAGATAGTGCGAATCCTGCGGACCGGGAGAGGCCTCCGGGTGGTGCTGGACGGAAAAGACGGGCCTGCCGGCGAGGCTGATGCCGCAGTTCGAACCGTCGAAAAGGGAAACGTGAGTCTCTTCAACTCCTTCCGGCAGGCTCTTTCCGTCCACCGCGAAGCCGTGATTCATGGAGACGATCTCGACCTTGCCGGTGGTGAAGTCCTTGACCGGGTGATTGGCGCCGTGATGCCCCTGGTGCATCTTCACGGTCCTGGCGCCGAGCGCCAGCGCCAGCATCTGGTGCCCCAGGCATATGCCGAAGACCGGCACGTCGCTCTTCAAAAGGTCGCGAATCATCGGCACGGCGTATTCGCCGGTGGCTTCCGGGTCGCCGGGGCCGTTGGACAGGAAGACGCCGTCGGGTTTCATGGCGAGGATGTCCTCGGCGGTGCTGGTGGCCGGCACGACCGTGACTTCGGCGCCGAGGCTCGTCAAAAGCCGCAGGATGTTGCGCTTGACGCCGTAGTCGACGGCGACGATGTGCATCGTGGTCTCGCCGGCTTCTCCGTAGCCTTCGTCCCAGACCCAGGGTGTCTCCTTCCAGGTGGAGGACTGGCCGGAGGTGACCTCCCTGGCGAGGTCGAGGCCGACGAGGCCGCCCCATTCCCGCGCTTCGGCCTTCAGCGCCTCGACGTCGAATCGGCCGTCCGGCGCATGGGCGATGACAGCGTTCGCCGCGCCCTTCTCACGCAGAAGCGAAGTGAGGGCGCGTGTATCGATGCCCGAAAGGGCAACGATGCCGCGGCGCTTGAGCCATTGGTCGAGATGCTCGCCAGCGCGATAGTTGGAAGGATCGGTGATATCGGCGCGGAAGATCGCCCCCACGGCGCCGGCACGGGCGGCGGGCGTCAAGTCCTCGATGTCTTCCTCATTGGCGCCGACATTGCCGATATGGGGGAAGGTGAAGGTGACGATCTGGCCGGCATAGGAGGGATCGGTCAGGATCTCCTGATAGCCGGTGAGTGCGGTGTTGAAGCACACCTCTCCGACCGCCGAGCCGGTCGCCCCCAGCCCGCTGCCTTCGATCACCGTGCCGTCGGCGAGGACCAAGAGCGCCGTCGGTTTGCTTTCGGTCCAGGGGGCGCTTGTCGTCGCCATATGTAATCTCCATCTAACAGGAGGCCTTGAAAAGTGGCCTGCCCTGCGCAATATCGCGCAGCGAACGTGCCGGGGCGGTTCATCCCAGTCCCGACACCTGCTACAGTTAATGTCCATGCAGGGTGCGGACAATAATCGAAGGCCAATCGGCGGTCAATTACCGCTTCGGAAAAGGCTTATGTTGACATAACATAAGAATTTCAATGACTTGCTCACCCAGAATCGGTTTGCGTCGCAATGCAGACGGCGTTATGGTTCGCCGCTGCGACGGGAGATGAATGCCATGCGCGAGAAGATCGCTCAGGCGCTGAAAGACGCCCTCAAGCAGGAAGACAGGCGGCGGATTTCCACGTTGCGCCTCATCCAGACAGCCATCAAGGACCGGGACGTCGCCAACCGCGGGGCGGGGAAGGACCCGGTCAGCGATGAGGAGATCATGGAAATCCTCGTCCGCATGGTGAAGCAGCGCAAGGAATCGGCGCGCGGCTTCGAGGAAGGCAACCGGCTCGAACTTGCCGAGCAGGAGCGCGAGGAAATCGGCATCATCACCGAGTTCCTGCCCAAGCCACTCGGCGAGGACGACATCAAGAAGGCCTGCGAGCAGGTGGTCCACGAAGTCGGGGCCGGCGGGCTCAGGGACATGCGCCGCTGCATGAATGCGCTGAAGGAGAAGTTCCCCGACCGTGTGGACATGGGCAAGGCCAGCGGCATCGTGAAGAACATGCTGCAGTAGGAACGGTCAGCCGGAGAGGCCCTCTCTCGCGTTTTCCAAAAGGACTTGGCCTTGCCAAGTCGAAGAACTTTCTTCCGGGCTTGGCGAGGCTCTCCCCCGCAATAGCGTTTCCACCTGTTTTCCATGGGGGCGCTCGCAAAGCGCACCTCAGGACGTCTGATCGCGCAGTTTCCGTGCTTGTCCGGGCGGGTGTCCCGTGACGCGCTTATAGGCCCGGCTGAAGGCGGCTTGCGAGCGGTAGCCGAGCCGGCGGGCGACCTGATCGATAGGCATGCGGTCCTGGCCTATCCATTGCGCGGCGAGCCGCATGCGCAGGGTGCTTACGTAGCGCAAGGGTGTCGTGCCGGTGGCGGCGGCAAAGCGCTCGGCGAAGACCGATCGCGAGCTTCCCATCTGAGCGGCCATCTCGGCCAGAGTCCAATCGTGACCCGGATTGCGATGAAGCGCCGAAAGAACGCGGCCGAGACGCTCGTCGCGCAGCGCGGCGACCCAGCCCGTGGCATCGCCGCAACCGCATTCGACCCAGCCGCGGACGACCGAGGCGGCAACGACATCGGCCAGCCTCGCCAGAATGCCCGCCGTACCCGCGCGCACCGCCGTCATCTCGCGTTCCATCGCATCGAGCAGCGGACGGATTTCCGGCTGACGCCCGAGCAGAGAGCCGACAAACAGGACCTGCGGCATCAACTCGACCAGCGGGTGCATGGTGTCGAGTTCGAACTGCATGCGCGCGGTGAAGACAAGGACGTCCCTGGAGCGGCATGTCTCTTCCGAATGCGCATCGATCGCGCATACGCCGCTGCACAGGGGAACGGTTTCAAAGCTGTCGAGGGGACGAACCTTGGCGGCCGAATCCGAGACGATGGCGTGCTCCTCGCCGCGCGGCAGCAAGACCGCGTCACCGCACGAGAGCGACATGAGGTCGCCTGACGGTGATCTGAGGAGCGCATTCCCGCTTGCAACGAAGTGGAAGCGTGCGTCCGGCGAATGCGGGAAGCCGACGCCGAAGGGCGGTGAGTAGCGCAGCTTTCCATAGCTCGCGCCGCGCAGCCGCATGCCCAGCAGCAATTCGCTGACGGGGTCGGCATTCAGGGATCTGTCAGTTCCGGACGTTCGATCAAGCATTGCAGGAAATCTGTCATAGATCGTTTGGAAAAGCCACCCATCTGACAGCGGTCTTCACCACAAACGGGGATCCTGAGATGAATGGTAACACCGCTGCCGCCGAACGTCCGGCAGCTTCTTCCGCGCCGGTCTGGGCGGCCGTCTTTTCCATGAGCTTCGGTGTGTTCGGGCTTGTCGGCGCCGAGTTCCTGCCTGCCAGCCTGCTCACGCCGATGGCGGCCGATCTGGGCGTCACCGAAGGCATGGCGGGTCAGGCCGTTACGGCGACCGCAGCCATGGGGCTGGTCGCAAGCCTGACGGTGGCCGCGTTGACGCGCGGGATCGACCGCCGCCGCGTCCTGCTGGCCTTTTCCGTGCTGCTCGTCCTGTCCAATCTCGTCGTGGCGTTCGCCGCCAATGTGCAAGTGCTGCTCCTCGGCCGCATTCTGCTCGGCGCGGCACTTGGCGGTTTCTGGTCGCTGTCGACCGCCATGGTCATGCGGCTCGTTCCGGCGGCGAGCGTGCCCAAGGCGCTGTCCATAGTCGTCTCCGGCGTCTCGGCCGCGACCATCTTCGCGGCGCCCGTAGGCAGCTATGTCGGGGACCTGTGGGGCTGGCGCGCCGTGTTCGCGGGTGCTGCCGGGCTCGGCGTGATCGCCTTCGCGATCCAGTTCGCCACGTTGCCTTCGCTGCCGCCGCGAGGGCGGTCGCAATTCGGCACATTGATCAAGCTGATGTCCCGCCGGGAAATCGCGCTCGCCATGCTGGCGGCGCTGATGGTCTTTACCGGTCACATGTCGCTTTTCACCTATATCCGGCCCTTTCTGGAGGGCGTGACCGGGATCGGCGTAACGGGGATCTCCGTAACCCTGCTCGCTTTCGGCATCGCCAATTTCCTCGGCAACTATCTCGGCAGTCTTCTGGTCGCCCGCTCGCTGCGGCTGACACTCGCCATCATGCCGCTGACGATCGGCGGGCTGGCGTTCCTGCTTGCCGGTGTCGGCGGGACGTTTGCGACCGACCTGGCGATGATCGCGCTCTGGGGCCTTGCCTTCGGCACCGTTCCCGTCGCGTGGTCGGCGTGGATCGCCCGTTCCGTGCCCGACGAGGCCGAAAGCGCCGGCGGGCTCCTGGTGGCGGCGATCAACCTTGCCATCGCGACCGGTGCCGCCGTCGGCGGCGTGGTGCTGGAAACGAGCGGTATCGAGAGCGTGTTCCTGACCAGCGGCACCGTCCTCGTGCTCGCCACCGCCACCATCCTCGCGGGCGTGGCGACCGGCCCGGCGGTGGCCAAAGCCGCCTGATATCCGCTTTCGAGATCCGCCGTGCCGATTTCGGGCACGGCGGGTCATCCTCTTCACGGCCACATCGACCGTGGCGACTGCGGATCCTGAACACAGGCGGGAGCGGCCGGGAAGGCATCGCCCTTTTAAACGGCTCGTACGTATCCGTCGCTGCCTTGATTGAGCTTAAAGGGACAACTCCGGCCCTGCTGCCGTTCCGGCGTCCGACATTCCAGTCAGACGGAGCAGGAAGTCCGCCACGGCGTCCAGAGCCCCGTGCCGGTACATATCCAGGTGGCTGGCGTTGGAGAGAATCTGCAACTGGGAAACCCCCTTGCTCAACACGGCGAGCGCCTCGGCGAACGTCGGTGGCGTCACCATGTCGTTTTCGCCGGCCAGAAGCAGAATCGGCACGTGGATGTCTCGAATTCGTGCTTCCGTGTCAAAGCGGCTGCGGATGAGCCAGGAAGGGACCGAGGGCACCTGGCGGTGTATGGCATCGGGAAGCGAGGTGAAGGGGCCCTCGAGGACAAGCGCACGCGGCTGTACCTGCGTCGCCGCATAGCTTGCGACTCCGGTCCCCATGGAATAGCCGTAGATCACGACACCGTCGGGGGCGAGCCGTTCGTCAGCCAGTGTGCCGAGGAGCGTTGTCGCATCGCGGTACAGCAGCCATTCGCTCGGGTTTCCCGGGTTCCCGCCATAGCCGCGATAGCCGGCGAGGGTCAGGCCGTATCCCTGTTCCGCAAGTCGAAAAAGATGAGACGGTTTGCGGACGAGGTCGCCGTCCCTTCCAGGGAAATAGACGATGACCGGGTTGCCGGGCGCCGGCGGGTAGTACCATGAGCGCATCGTGAGGCCGTCATACGTCGTCAGGTCCAACGGCTGGAAATCAATGCTGCCTTTGAATTCATAGAGGTTCAGCGCCAGCCGTTTGTTGAACAGGATGAACTCCGGCACGGTCTGCACGGCAATGACACCCGCAATGCCCATCAGCAGGAGCAGTGCAGCCGCGGCAGCCGCAAGGCGACGTGTTACGGACGACCAACGGCGTGAACCGTCCGCACGAACAACTTCTTCCATTCCCAGGACTTCCAGCCCCTATAGGGCGGCCGACGCCGCACCAATCATTCAATTCAGAATATAGTAAACCTGCATTTCAATCCATAACATTGTGTGATTACCATCAAAGAACACCGTGCCGCCCTCCAGGCCGATAGACAGCCGCGGGCGCGCGGTGTACTCCTTGATGCAAGAGGGATCTTTTCACGGCTGCGGTGCAATCCTATGCGGACACTGTGTGTTGCGCTCTCGGGCGCTGTCCTGTTGGCTCTGGCCGGCCTGACGATGGCGGAGGAGCGGGCGGATTTCGCCGTTTCCGATTTTTCTTTCCGTGATACGTCCGGTGAAACGAGGGACCAGAGTGCCGAGCATGCCGCGCGGTTGCGGGCCTTCAACGCCATCTTGCGCAGCGAGCTGAGCGACAGCGGGGCGTTTACGCCTGTCGCCCTGGATTGCGGAACGGCCGCCTGCTCCATCGGTGCACAAGGAATCGGCGCGCTGGCGGAACGGGCCAGGAGGGCCGAAGCGCGCTATCTGCTCGTCGGCGAGGTGCACAAGATGAGCACGCTGGTCGGCTGGGTGCGGTTCGCCGTCCTCGACCTCGACAAGGATGCATCTGTTTGCGATCGATTTCTGACCTATCGCGGCGACACGGACGAAGCCTGGCGGCGGGCGGCCGCATACACCGTGCGCGATCTTGGCCGGTACTGTCGTTTCAAGTAGAGATATCCGGATGTTTCCGGTTTGCTTGCCCGCCTCCTGACGGTGTATTTGTACCACGGATGCGAAAGAGTCGTCCGGGATATCCCAGCAAAATCAAAAATGAGGCGACTTATTAACGGAGGCGAAGTATTTCCCGCAGAACGTTGTCGCCGCAATGAAAGACAGGGCAATGCATTCTGGGGGCTCCATTTTGCTTCGATCCTTTGCCGCATGGACCGTGGTGCCGGTGCTCGCATGTGCGCTCGGCATGAGCATCCTCGCCGTGAGCCTCCTGTTCTGGGGCGGCAAGGAGGCTGACGACGTGGCGGTCGCGCGGCAGCAGAAGCTGGTGCATCTGGTCATCTCCAAACTGCGCGAAACCGTCGCCCACAACCAGGAGAGCGTGACGGTGTGGGACGACGCCGTCGAGGCCGTGCGCGGGGCGCGCGATTCCGAATGGCTCGACAACAATCTGGGAAGCTGGATGCACGAGTATTTCGGCCACAACGGTGCTTTCGTGCTCGATGCCTCCAACAAGCTCGTACATGGGTTTTCCAGCGACGGTGCCGACAGCGCGGCAGTCTTTGCCGGGATGGCCGACCAGGTGCTTTCTCTCATCGAGGAACTTCGCGAAACGATGGCCGCCGACGACACCGGGGGTTCCGAGGGGCGGATGCTCTCGCCGGGTGCGGCGGATCTGCTCGTCGTCAAGGACCACCCGGCGGTGGTCAGCGTGAAGCCGATCGTGTCCGACACCGGCGAACTGGAACAGACATCCGGCGAGGAATACGTGCATGTCGCGGTGCGCTATCTCGATGGGACGTTCCTTCAAAACCTGGAGCGGGAATATCTGTTCACCGGGATACGCTATGCCTGGAAGAACGACGCGGCGCAGGCGGAGTCGGCGCTCCCGCTGACCTCGGCAACAGGCGAGGTGGTCGGCTATTTCATCTGGCAGCCGTACAAGCCGGGCTCCTCGATGCTTTCCCGGGTGGCGCCAGTGCTGGTGGTGACGCTCTGCCTGATCCTCCTGGTCATCTCCGTGCTCCTGTTCGTTCTCATCCAGCGGTCGAAAAGGCTCCATGCCAGCGAAGCGCAGATGAAGCATCTGGCGCTGCACGACACGCTCACGGGACTGCCCAACCGCGCCCTGTTCGGCGAAAGACTCGACCGTGCGCTGGGGGAGGTGCAGCGCACACGGCAATCGGTCGCCGTCCTCTATCTGGATCTCGACCGTTTCAAGCAGGTCAACGACACGCTCGGCCATCCGGCCGGGGACACGCTCATCCAGGAATTCGGAAAACGGCTGTGCGCCCTGACGCGGGGCATCGACACCGTGGCGCGCATCGGCGGGGACGAGTTCATCATCGTCCTTCCGGGGCTCGACAACGTGCGCCGGGCCGAAGTGCTGTGCCGGCGCGTGATCGACTCTGTCCGCAAGCCCTTCGACATCCACGACAACAAGGTTTTCGTCGGCGTCAGCATTGGGGTGGCCGTGGCGCCCGAGCATGCCGCGAGCCGCACCGAACTGACACGCAAGGCGGACATCGCGCTCTATCAGGCCAAGAATGCGGGCCGGAACGGCTACGCGATCTTCGGGCCGGCCATGGACCTGAAGGTGCAGGAGCGCCGCGAGATCGAACGGGACCTGCGCAAGGCACTCGCATCGGAGGGTGAGATCCAGGTTCACTATCAGCCGCTCTACAGGGCGGGGGACATGCAGATCACCGGGGTGGAGGCCCTGGCGCGCTGGAAGCATCCCGCCAGGGGCTGGATCTCGCCCGATGTGTTCGTGCCGGTGGCCGAGGAGACGGGCCTGATCGAGGCGTTGGGCCGGCGCGTACTGCGCGAGGCCTGCTACGCCGCCTCCGCCTGGCCTGCAATGCGGCTGGCCGTCAACGTCTCTGCAATCGAGTTGCGCAATCCCCGCTTCGCCGACCGGCTGGCGGAGATGCTGGAAAATTATCGCTTTCCGCCGCACAATCTCGAGCTGGAAGTGACCGAAAGCGCGCTTTCGGGAAGCTCCGAGGTCTGCGAGATGAACGTCGGGCGGCTGCGGAAGGCGGGCGTCAGCGTCGCCCTGGACGATTTCGGCACGGGGTTCTCGACCTTCAGCCGGCTGCAGAAGCTCCAGGTCGACAGGATCAAGATCGACCAGAGCTTCGTCTGCGGGATCGGACGATCCGGCGGTGACGAATCGATCGTACAGGCGATTGTCAGCCTCGCCCATGCGCGGGGCCTGGAGACGACGGCGGAAGGCATCGAGACGAGCGAGCAATGCGCCTTCCTGGAACGTATCGGATGCGACGAACTCCAGGGCTTCCTGTTTTCCCATCCCGTCACCATTCAGCAGGTCGATGAATCCTTCGGGAATTCACGGGACGAGAAAACGGCCACCGCGGCCTGATGACGACGGTCCGACTGACACCCCCGCGGCTGTGAACAGGGGGAGCAGGGGCAATCGCCGTTCGCAGGCCTGCCGTGGATCGACTGTACACCGCGTTCACGGCGCCGGTGCGCTGGTCATGGGCCGCTGCGCGGGCTTGCCCCCAAAAAGCCATGCCAAAACGGTCCCGGACCATCGCGGTCAGGGCATCTTGCAGGTAAGTGAAATCCCTTGCCGTCCGCACAAATGCGGCAAAGCTCCAGGGCCGTCGGTATGATGGTCAGGCGGTGCGGCGGTGTTTTTCCGACCTACTCGTCGTCGAGGCCAAGCATGCCCTTCGCCTGCTGCAGCTTGTCCATGCAGCCTTGCTCGTCGCCGGCCTCCGCCAAGTCGCGCGCCTCGCTCAAGACCTCGCTGGCCTGCGTACGCTCCTCTTCCGGTATTTCCCTCAATACCTCGAGTTGATGAGGCGATGCGGCTTCGACGCTGCCGGTGGTGACGGCGCCGGTATCGGCCGCGTCATCCGGGGCCTCTTCTTCGCTCAGCACCTGCTCCTGGTGTTCGGTCGCAACCGTGCCTGTTGCCGCGTCAGCGCCCGTTTCCGCTGCGATGACCGCCTGCTCGATGCTGGAGATCTCCTCCTGGCAGTCGGCGAAAGCCGGTGATGCAAGTAGAAGCGCCGTCGCAGTGGCCGTCAAAATGCGGATTTTCATCTGATCCTCCTCAGGCTTCCTCATGTCCGGGAAGAGGAACGGGGTCGGGTGGCGTGGGTTCCGACGATTCCGCTTCAAATCCGCAGATTCGGCCTGTGAACAGCGGGCATGACGGCCATCGGCGGGTCGCGGGGCGGCGCGAAGTCGAGTATAGGGTCGGGACGAGAGAACCATAGCCCATGCGTTTTTCCACCAGCTTCCTGGACGAGATCCGCGACCGCGTGCCCATTTCGCAGGTGGTGGGCACCCGTGTGACGTTCGACAAGCGCAAGACCAATGCCGCGCGTGGCGACTACTGGGCGTGCTGCCCCTTCCATGGCGAGAAGACGCCCAGCTTTCACTGCGAGGACCGCAAGGGGCGTTATCACTGCTTCGGCTGCGGGGTTTCGGGCGATCATTTCCGCTTCCTGACCGAACTCGATGGCCTGAGCTTCCCCGAGGCGGTGGAGCGGGTGGCGGAGATGGCCGGCGTGCCGATGCCGGCGCGCGATCCCGAGGCCGAGAAGAAGGAAAAGGAGCGCGCCAGCCTCACCGACGTGATGGAGATGGCGGCGCGGTTCTTCCAGGACGGGCTGCAGGGGCAGGCGGGGGCGGAGGCGCGCGCCTATTTGCGTGGACGCGGCATCTCCTCGGCGACGCAGCAGGCCTTCCGGCTCGGATACGCACCCGACAGCCGCAACGCGCTCAAGGAATATCTGGCCGGCAAGGGCGTGGCGAAGGAACAGATCGAAGCGTGCGGGCTGGTCGTCAGCGGACCGGATATTGCGGTCTCCTACGACCGGTTCCGCGGGCGCGTCATGTTTCCCATTGAAGACGCGCGCGGCCGCGTGATCGCGTTCGGCGGACGGGCGCTGTCCGCGGACGTGCCGGCGAAATACCTGAACTCTCCCGATACGGAGCTCTTCCACAAGGGCACCGTGCTCTACAATTACGCGCGGGCACGAAAGGCGGCCCGGGACGACACGGTGATCGCCGTCGAAGGCTATATGGATGTCATCGCGCTCGCCCAGGCCGGTGTTGAGAACGCGGTGGCGCCGCTCGGCACGGCGCTGACGGAAAACCAGCTCGACCTTCTGTGGCGCATGACGGGCGAGCCGGTGCTGTGCTTCGACGGCGACGATGCCGGCCTGCGCGCGGCCTGGCGGGCG
>NZ_JBHSUM010000112.1:0-13676 GCF_042660605.1 Nitratireductor sp. GCM10026969 | reverse complement strand
CTGCTGGGCCGGTGCCGGGGCCTGCGGCTTCGCAGGTGCCGCGGGCTGGGGGGGCGCCTGGTCGGTGCGCTCGTCGGGCCGTGAGAACTTGCGCTTCTTGGTTTCGACAACGACCGATTTCGTGCGCCCATGCGAAAAGTTCTGGCGCACCGTGCCCTGCTCGAGCCCCGGCCGTTTCAGCGTCAGCGTCTTCTTCGTGTTGACGCTCAGCGTCTTGTCGTCACCAGTCTTCGTATCAGTCATTCCATATCCTCTGCGGCGTCTGCCGCACCCGACGCCGGAATATCCGGAGCAATGCCCCGAAAGGCGGCGAGCGTCACTAGACGTTTCAGCGCTGCCTCGCCCGGCCCCCGGTCGAGCACGGCAGCATGTATCACATTTGTCGCCCCCAATGCCAAACTCATTTCGGCTTCCGAAAAGAGTCTGAATGCCGGCACCTTTTCGCCACCGACATGGGCCGCCGCTCTCCGCGCGGCCGTAATCTTGCGGATGCCGTCCTGCGATGCTTCGGCCGCATGCAGCACCGCAACGGCCTTGCCGCCGCGCACCGCGGCTTCCACCTTCGTCGCACCCAATGCCACGGCTCCGGCCTTGCGCGCAAGGCCGAGCGTGCCCAAAGCGCCGGAAACCATCAGGGCATCGACCCTTTCGGCCAGGTCCGGCGGCGCGCTCACGGGCGCCTTGAGCGCCCGCTTGAAGAGATCCTTGGCGACCGCCTTTTCGACCAGACCCTTCTCAGCGCCGACCCAACAGCCCCGGCCCGGCAGCTTCCGCTTCAGGTCCGGTACGACGGCACCATCCGGCCCCGCGACGAACCGGATCAACTCCTCCGGTTCCCGCGTCTTGCGCGTCACGATACATGTGCGGTCGTTCATCGCGTTTCACAAGACCCGTTGTCGCACGATCAGCCATTTCAGGCTTCCGTCGCCTCGCCGGCGGTCTCCTCCGCCTCGGCCTCGGCTTGGTCCGCCTTCAGGTCCTCCTCGGTGATCCAGCCCGCCTTCAGGCGCGCGGCGACGACCATCTGTTCGGCCTCGGCCCTGCTGACGTCGAAATTGGAAAGCACGCCGGGGAAGAACTTGTTCTCGCCGTCCTTGCGCTCCCGCCAGCCGACGAGATCGTCTGCCGCGTAGCCGGCGAAATCCTCGATGGTCTTCACTCCATCCTCGCTCTCGCCCAACGCCACCATCATCGCGGTGGTGATGCCGGGAATCTCACGCAACTCGTCGGCAACGCCCAGTTCCTTGCGCCTGGCATCCTGTTCTTCCTCGACGCGCTCCAGATATTCGCGCGCCCGCGCCTGGATCTCCGCCGCCGTCTCTTGGTCGAAGCCCTCGACGGCCGCGATTTCGTCCGCTTCCACGTAGGCCAGTTCCTCGACACTGGTGAAGCCTTCCGAGGCCAGCACCTGCCCTACCATCTCGTCGACGTTGAGCGCGTCCATGAAGAGATTCGACCGATCGCTGAACTCCTTCTGGCGGCGGCTCGATTCCTCCTCCTCGGTCAGGATGTCGATGTCCCAGCCGGTGAGCTGCGAGGCGAGCCGCACGTTCTGGCCGCGCCGGCCGATGGCGAGCGAAAGCTGGTCGTCGGGCACCACCACCTCGATGCGCTCGGCATCCTCGTCGAGCACCACCTTGGCGACCTCGGCCGGCTGCAGCGCGTTGACGATGAAGCTCGCCGCATTCTCGTTCCAGGGGATGATATCGATCTTCTCGCCCTGCAACTCGCCGACCACGGCCTGCACGCGGCTGCCGCGCATGCCCACGCAGGCGCCGACGGGATCAATCGAGGAGTCGTGCGAGATCACGGCGATCTTGGCGCGGCTGCCCGGGTCGCGGGCCACCGACTTGATCTCGATGATGCCGTCATAGATCTCCGGCACCTCCATGGTGAAGAGCTTTGCCATGAACTGCGGATGCGTGCGCGACAGGAAGATCTGCGGCCCGCGCTGTTCGCGGCGCACGTCGTAGACATAGGCACGCACGCGGTCGCCATATTTGAAGATCTCGCGCGGGATCATCTCGTCGCGGCGGATGATCGCCTCGCCGCGGCCGAGATCGACAATGACGTTGCCGTATTCGACGCGCTTAACCGTGCCGTTGACGATCTCGCCAATGCGATCCTTGTATTCGTCGTACTGGCGGTCGCGCTCGGCCTCGCGCACCTTCTGCACGATCACCTGCTTGGCCGACTGTGCGGCGATGCGGCCGAAATCCATCGGCGGAAGCTGCTCGGCGAGAAAGTCTCCGATCTGGGCGTCCGGGTTGCGCCCGCGCGCCAGCGAAAGCGGAATCTGCCGCGCCGGCTCCTCCACGTCCTCGACGACCTCCATCAGGCGCTGAAGCTTCATCTCGCCGGTTTTCGGGTTGATGTCGGCGCGAATGTTCGTCTCCTGCCCGTAGCGCGAACGCGCCGCCTTCTGGATCGCATCGGCCATGGCGGTGATGACGATCTCCTTGTCGATGGACTTCTCGCGCGCCACCGCGTCGGCGATCTGCAAGAGCTCCAGCCTGTTTGCACTGACTGCCATTTTCGTCTCCCTGGACATGATGCCGCGCGATGCCGCGCCGGCCGTACATAAAATCTCGTTCGCCGCAGCCCGCCGAAACGAACGGAAGCGGGCTGCGCTATTCCTCGCTCTCGGCCTCGCCGCCGCGTCGCCGCGCCTTCTTGCGCTGGCGGCGCTCTTCCTTTTCCTTCTTCAGCGCCTCGCGGATCAGCGCATCGGTCAGCACCAGCTTGGCCTGGCCGATCGCTTCCAGCGGGATCTCCGCCGACGCTTCGCCGTCCTCTGCCTTCTCGAGATCGATCGTCAGCACGCCGTCCGCGCAGCCCGTGATCTCGCCACGGAAACGCTTGCGCCCGCCGACCATCACCGAGGTCTCGATCTTCGCCAGATGACCGACGGCAACCTCGAAATCGGCTTGCCGCACGAGCGGACGGTCGATGCCCGGCGAGGATATCTCCAACTGGTAGGCGCTGTCGATCGGATCCTCGACGTCGAGCGCGGGCGAGATGGCGCGGCTTGCCTCCTCACAATCTTCCACCGACATGGTGCCATTGGGGCGCTCCGCCATGATCTGCAGCGTCAGCCCGTCCTGCGCGGACAGGCGCACGCGCACCAGCCGGTAGCCGAGCGCATCGAGCACCGGCATGACGATGCCCGCCACGCGCGCTTCGATGCCCGTCTCCTGAATGATGCGGTCGTCCTGCATCGGCTATCCCGTCTCGATGGGCCCCAAGGCTAATAAAAAAGAGCGGGACCGGTGGGACCCACTCTTCGCCTTACGACCAAGAATTTCACAAAGCATATAGACGAGACGGCCCGCCATTTCAAGCACGATGCCCGTCCCTGGCTGTTGCGCTGCACAAATGCATGGCTGGCCTGCCGAATCGGCACTACCGCGCGGGCTGCGTATTGCTTAATTACGTTGCAGCGCACAATAAAGGAGCACCGACATGCGTAGAGGACATTTCGTAAGGGGTGTGGGTGAATTCTTCGAGACTCTCGGCAGCGCCATTGCCGTTTCCGCCGCGGTGCGTGACCGCCGGCCGGCCCGCGCCAGCGACCTGGCACGCCTCGGCATCGACGCGGAACGTTTCCGGCAGATGAGCCGCTACTGATCAGCGCCGCAGAAAGGTGAGATAAGCCGGCTTGCGCCCCTCGCGCACGGCTTTCCCCTCATACCGTGTTCCCGGCCACGCGGGATAGGGTTCATGCCAATCCTCGGCGCTGGCGGCCTGCCAGACGAAGGCGGGGTGGGCGCGGCAATGGATCAGCGTCCAGTTGACGTAGCTTTCGATATCGGACGCGAAGCGGAATTTCGCCCCCGGCCTCATGACACGGGCGAAGCGGTCGAGATTGGTCGCGCTGACGAAGCGGCGCTTCCAGTGCTTCTTCTTGGGCCAGGGATCGGGGTAGAGCAGGTCGATCCCCGACAGGCTGGCTTCAGGCAGCCAATCCAACAGTGCCGTGGCATCGTCGTCGTAGAGGCGAAGATTGGCCGGGATTTCTTCGCCCAGGGCGGAGAGCAGCTTGGCCATGCCGTTGACGAAAGGCTCGACACCGATCATGCCCGTTTCGGGGGCTCGTTCGATCTCCGCCATCAGATGCTCGCCGCCGCCGAAGCCGATCTCCAGCCGGACATCGCGGACCGGACGCGCGAAAAGCGCACGAACGTCCGCCGGCGCTTCATCAAGCAGATTTAGTCGCAGGCGCGGCAGCACGGTTTCCAACAGCGCGTGCTGACGCGGACGCAACCGCTTGCCGCGGCGGCGTCCGAAAAACGCCTCCGTGCTGCGTTCCGGGTGGTCGGCGGTCATTGCATCGGCTGCGAAGGGTCAGGCCGCGGCGGCCAGCGCCTGCTTCAACGACTTGGCCAAATCCAGCCGCTCCCAGGAGAAGGAACCGTCGCGCCCCGGCTTGCGGCCGAAATGGCCGTAGGCTGCGGTCTTGGCATAGACGGGACGGTTCAGGTCGAGATGGCGCCGGATTCCGGACGGCGAAAGATCCATCGCCTGGCGGATGGCGATTTCCACCTCCTCCTCCGTGACGCGGCCCGTCCCGTGCAGGTCGACATAGACCGAAAGGGGCTGGGCAACGCCAATGGCGTAGGAAAGCTGAATCGTGCAGCGGTCGGCGAGGCCGGCCGCAACGACATTCTTGGCCAGATAGCGCGCGGCGTAGGCGGCCGAGCGGTCCACCTTGGTCGTGTCCTTGCCGGAGAACGCGCCCCCGCCATGGGGTGCTGCGCCGCCATAGGTGTCGACGATGATCTTGCGGCCGGTCAGCCCGGCATCACCGTCCGGCCCGCCGACCACGAACTTGCCGGTGGGGTTGATGTACCAGTGGCAGTTATCGTCGACCGCAAGCCCGCCACTCGACAGCGCCTCGCGGATATAGGGCTCCACCACCTCACGCACCTTCTTGCTGTCCCAGGAAGGATCGAGATGCTGGGTGGACAGCACGATCTCGGTGGCAGCCACCGGTTTGCCGTCGGCGTAGCGCACGGTCACCTGGCTCTTGGCGTCCGGGCCGAGCTTGGCCGCATCGCCGATGCCTGCCTTGCGCGCCTCGGCGAGAAGCTGAAGGATGCGATGGGCATAGTAGATCGGTGCCGGCATGAGATCCGGCGTCTCGCGGCAGGCATAGCCGAACATGATGCCCTGGTCGCCCGCGCCTTCCTCGCCCTGCCGGTCGGCGGCGCTGTCGACGCCCTGACCGATGTCCGGCGACTGGCCGTGCAAAAGCACGTCCACCTTCGCGTTCTTCCAGTGGAAACCGTCCTGCTCGTAGCCGATGGAACGGATCGCGCGGCGCGCAGCCGAACGGAACTTGGACGGGTTGATGAGGGGATTGCCGAACTTGTCCTTGAGGATGTTGCCGTCCTTGTCCCGCTTGAGCAGGCTCTGCGGCACGCGCACCTCGCCGGCGATGACGACGCGGTTCGTGGTGGCCAGCGTCTCGCAGGCGACGCGGACCTTCCACGGATCCATACCTTCCTTCCTCGCCTCACGGTAGACGAGATCGACAATCTCATCCGAGATGCGGTCGCAGACCTTGTCCGGATGACCTTCGGAAACCGATTCACTTGTGAAGAGATAGTTCTTGCGCGCCACGGGTGACCCCACTGAGAAAAAGACCGGCATTCGGCAATCTGGCGAAAACCTTGTTAGCCGGTCGCCACAGAATTGGTCAAGAAATTTGGTCGCCCGTGGCAGGCCCCCTTCGCTTGAACCTTACAAGGCGTCTGACACGCCATCCGGGATCATTCGTTGTCGGCCGCCTCCGTTGCCAAGGCCTTCACCAGGTCCAGGACCCGACGCCGCACCTTGGGATCGCTGATCTTCACGAACGCACGGTTGAGCTGGATGCCCTCGGATGTGCTCAGGAAATCCGTGACGAATGTCGAGCCTTCCTCTCCGAAACCCGGAGCGCCGTCCTCGCCCGGAGCCCCCTCGAAGAAGAACGACACCGGTGCATTGAGGATCGAAGCGATTGCCTGCAGCCGGCTGGCGCCGACACGGTTGGTGCCCTTCTCGTATTTCTGGATCTGCTGGAAAGTGATGCCAAGGCTCTCGCCCAGCTTCTCCTGGCTGATACCGAGCATGTTCCGACGGAGCCTTATTCTGCTTCCAACATGAACATCGATCGGATTCGGCCTCTTTTTGTTGTTGTTCATCTGTCCCTCACGTACGGCTTCAATTCCAAGTTTGTAAAGGCCATGCCCTTGAGGGATCGCCTCCCCAACAACCATGCAGGATTGAGCCGCCTACTCTTATGTGGAGGCCGGTCTCGTGTTGTCAATTCGAGCGGCCGCGTATGTTTAACAGCAGCGTGAGCATGCCAAAAAAAATGACAAATGTAAGCCCGCGCTGCTTGATATCCCCCATAACAAAGTTTTCTCTTTCAAAAAAATACGATCGCTCCAAAGGCAACGACACGTCGAGCACGCCGCGACCGGCTGAAAAAGCATCTATGATTCGGCCGCGGGCATCGACGGCAGCGGAAATACCGTCAGGGGTCGCCAACAGCAACGGCAGACCGGCCTCCACCGCGCGCAACTGGGCATGGCGCAGGTACTGGCCGGGACCCGGCGTTCCCGTAAAACGAGAAAAATCCGCCGGGTTGACGATGAGATCGGCCCGGCCTTCCGTCACAGCGGCGATGCCGGGGACCACGGCTTCGCTGCCGATAAGCGGTATCGCCGTCATCTCTTCCGGCAGGGACAGCAGATCTCCACCGTTTCCGCCGGAGAACGGCTGCGGCACTTCCGCCTCGATGCCGGCCGGGCGCTTCAGAAAAATGGTGGATGGCGGGAAATGCACCATGTCCGCAGCATCTGCGATCGCGCCGCTGCTTTCCACCACCACGACGGAATCGTAGAGCCGGCGCGCACCGGCCTCGCCCTCTTCGTCGCGCATGGCGCCGGCGAGCAGGACCTCGCCCTCGCCCAGTGTCTCTCCCAGCGCCGCGAGGATATCGGGCCGGTCGGCAAGGACCGCGGGGATCGCCAGTTCCGGCCACAGGATCAGACGCGGGCTCGCGCCGTCCGGGCCAGGGGCGGCGGTAAGCGTTCGATAGGCCGCGAAGACTTGCTCGAAATCGCCGTCGCGCGCGCCGGCCTGCACGATACGGATCGGGGCGAAGCGCTCAGGCTGCGGCGCGGTGGCGAGATTCAGATAACCGTAGCCGAAAAAGGCGGCGGAAAGTAGAACGGCAAGGCCAAGCCCCAGCCGCGCGCCACGGCCGGCGGCAAGAAGGGCGGGTGCGGAGAACACGTAGACGGCCAGGCTGGTGACGCCGAAAACGCCCACGAGTTGCGCTGCCTGCATGAAAAGCGGAACAGGCATCGCGACAAAGCCGACAACATTCCATGCCAGTCCCGGAGACAGCATCGCACGAAGCCACTCGGCCGCACCGAAGCCGAAGGCGAGCGCGGCGATGCGCCCGGCGCCGCCGCTCCACAACAGCCGTGCGGCGAGCGCGGCAAGACCATGGAAGAGGGCAAGCACCGCCGGCACGCCGAGAACGGCGAGCGGCAGTGCCCACTCGGCAGCTCCTTGCGGACCGATGAAGGCTGCGCCGATCCACCACAGGCCGGCCAGGAAATAACCGAAGCCGAACCACCAGCCGGTTGCGAAGGCGGAAAGAAACTGACTTGCCCGGCCACCTGTCCCCACCGCGCCGTCCAGCAGCCAGACCAGCATGGGGAAGGCGATGAACCCGGCCGCGGGAAAGTCGACAGGCGCAAGGCCGAGCGCCGCTACGGCACCGGCGAAGACGGCGGCAAGCCGCCGCTGCCACCCCCAAAGCAGGATCACTCGACCGGCAAGCCGCTCCATCAGGACACCCGCACCCCGAATCAGGTGAGTAGACTTACCAGCCGGCGCCGCCCGCTCCAAACGCGCCGTGGCAGGCTTTCTTAGCCGATCGGGAAGTTTCGTGCCCGGACCGATCTCAAAGGGCGCGGGCACCGGCGGGATCCGATGCGCGACACAGAAGCGCGATGCTTTACTGCCGCTCCACCGGCTTCAGGATGCGGCGGCGACGTTCCGCCGTCCGACCCTGGACGATCCGCACGCGCTTGACGCGGCGGGGATCGGCGTCGATCACATGGAACTCGAAGCCGGGGATCGCCTGCACCACCTCGCCGCGCGCCGGCACACGACCGAGCGTGTTGAAGATCATGCCGCCGATCGTATCCACGTCCTCGGCGTGCTCGCCGGGGCCGAAGCCGTCGCCGATCGCCTTGGCCACATCCTCGATCTCCGCCCTCGCGTCGACGAGGAAAATGCCGTCGCCGGTCTTCTCGATCATCGGTTCGTTCTCGTCGTGCTCGTCCTCGATGTCGCCGATGACCATCTCGACGATGTCCTCCAAGGAGACGAGCCCGTCCGTGCCGCCATATTCGTCGATGACCAGCGCCATCTGAATGCGGCCGGCCTGCATGCGCGCCATCAGGTCGGAGGCCAGCATGGAAGGCGGCACGAAGAGGAGCGGACGCACGATGTTGAGCTCCTCGATGGGGCGGTCGAGATCGACGTCACCCAGAAGGAGCGGCGCGTTGGCTTCGGTTTTGCGGTTGCCACGTCCCTTCTTCTGGCGCGCTGCGCGGATGAGATGGCCCACCACGTCGCGGATGTGCACCATGCCGCGCGGATCGTCGAGCGATTCCGCATAGACGGGCATGCGCGAGTGCGCACCACGTTCAAAAATGTTGAGAAGGTCACCCAGCCTGGTCGACAGGTCCACCGCCTGAATCTCGGCGCGCGCAACCATCACATCCTCAACGCGCAATTCGCGCAGGCGCAGGATGTTCTGCAGCATCGCCCGCTCGCCGGGCGAGAAGGAGGTCGTATCGGCGGTGTGTTCGTGAAGCGCGTCGGCAAGATCCTCGCGCAGGGAGGTGCCGTTGCGCAAACCCAAGAAGGCGGCCAGCCGGTTGAACAGCGATGGACCTGCTTGAGCGCGCTGCGGCGGTCTACTCGACCCCTCTTCCCCCTCCGCGGGGGATCCGCTTTCGCCGTCCGGCGGCTCGCCGACGGCGATCATTGAAGTGTCAGTCATCGTCTTTCAGTCGTTTGCACCACACAATTAGGCATAGGGATCGGCGATGGCAAGGCCCTTGAGAACAGCGCGTTCGAGTTCCTCCATCTCGTCCGCCTCCCGATCCGTCTCGTGATCATAGCCCACGAGATGCAGAAAGCCGTGAACGATGAGATGGCTAAGATGATGATCGAAGGGCTTCCCCTCCGCCCGGGCCTCGCGGACAACCGTCTCATAGGCAAGCGCGATGTCGCCCAGATGCGGGAGCCCGCCCGGCAGGCCGGCATTGGCGGGAGCGGGGAAGGAGAGCACGTTGGTCGGCTTGTCCTCGCCGCGGAAACGGGCGTTCAGAGCGCGGATCTGCCCGTCTTCCGTAAAGAGGATGCCGAGCGTGTGCGGCGTGTCCATCTTGGTCACGGCCGAGGCCGCAGCCACGGCGCGCCGCGCCAGCTCGCCCAGCGCCTCCTCGGGCGGCCAGCCGCCCGCTTCGATGGTCATGTCGATGGCGAGCGCAGTAGCGGCCGCGGCGTCCGGGTTATCCATCTTTCCGGGCCGCCGGCGGCGTGCTTGGGGCCTTGCGGTCATAAGCCTCGACGATCGCCGCCACCAGCGGATGGCGGACCACGTCCTTTTCGTTGAAGCGCACGGTGACGATGCCTTCGACATCCTTCAGCACCTGCAGCGCCTCGACAAGGCCGGATTTCGTGTTGGGCGGCAGGTCGATCTGGCTGGGGTCGCCGGTGACGATCATGCGGCCGTTCTCGCCGAGACGGGTCAGGAACATCTTCATCTGCATCGGCGTGGTGTTCTGCGCCTCGTCGAGGATCACCACGGCATTGTTGAGCGTGCGCCCGCGCATGAAGGCGAGCGGGGCGATCTCGATGACGTCGGCGGCGAGCGCACGCTCGACCTTGTCGGCCGGGATCATGTCGTAGAGCGCGTCATAGAGCGGGCGCAGATAGGGGTCGACCTTCTCGCGCATGTCGCCGGGCAGGAAGCCGAGCCGTTCGCCCGCTTCCACCGCCGGCCGCGACAGGACGATGCGCTCCACCATGCCGCGCTCGAGCAGCATGGCGGCGTAGGCAACGGCCAGGAACGTCTTGCCGGTGCCGGCCGGGCCGATGCCGAAAACGAGCTCGGACCGCTCCAGGGCGCGCATATAGGCGTCCTGATTGGCCGAGCGGGCATAGACGGTGCGCTTGCGCGTGGAAATCTGCGCGGCGGCAAGCTTGCCCTTCGATTCCAGGGTGGGCAGGCTCAGCTGGTCGTCCGCCGCCTGCGCCAGGCGCACCGCGCCATCGACTTCGGAGGCGGACAGCTCCGTGCCGCCCTGCACCAGCCCGTAAAGATAGTCGAGGGCGCGGCGGGCCTGCTCGGCCGCCGTCGTCTCCCCCTTGATGGAAAGCTGATTGCCCTTCGAGTTGATATCGACGCCGAGCTTCTGCTCGATACGCGCCAGATTCTCGTCAAACGGGCCGTAAAGCGCCCCGGCGAGTTTGTTGTTGTCGAAGGTCAGCACGATGTGTGCCATGTCCGAGGCCCCGGAGGGCGCATTCCGCAGCTCCATGCCCGCGTTCAAACGTACACCCCCTTTGTGGCCTCGGCACATCCCGGCGCGCCGATCTCGCCGACAGGATCGGCGAACAGGCTGTTGGGCCCGGCCCGCGTGATCCGCACCTTGACAATGTCGCCGATTCTGCCCGCCGCGTCATCAACAATCACCGGCTGCAGCCAGGGCGAACGGCCAACGAGCTGGCCGGCCTCGCGGCCGGGCTTCTCCAGAAGCAGGTCGATCTCGGTGCCGACGAGGCTTCGGGCGAAATCGCGCTGCTGTTCGGTCAGAAGCGCCTGCAGGCGCTGCAGGCGCTCGCCCTTCACGGCTTCGGGCACGTGATCGGCCATATCGGCGCCGGGTGTGCCCGGCCGCGGCGAATATTTGAAGGAGAAGGCCTGCGCATAGCCAACCGCGCGCACGAGGCGCATGGTCTCAGCAAAATCCTCCTCCGTCTCGCCGGGGAAGCCGACGATGAAGTCGCCCGACATGGCGATGTCCGGGCGGGCGGCGCGGATGCGCTCGATGAGGCGCAGATACTCCTTCGCCGTATGCCGGCGGTTCATGGCCTTCAGGATCCGGTCGGAACCGGCCTGCACCGGCAGGTGCAGATAGGGCATCAGCTTGTCGAGGTCGCGATGGGCGGCGATTAGCGCGTCATCCATGTCGCGCGGGTGGCTTGTGGTATAGCGCAATCGGTCGATGCCGGGAATTTCAGCCAGCCGGAACAGGAGCTCACCGAGCCCCCATTCGCGCCCGTCCGCACCCTCGCCGTGCCAGGCATTTACGTTCTGGCCGAGCAGCGTCACCTCGCGCACGCCGGACGCGGCCAGGCGCTCCGCCTCGGCCACGATTTGGGAGACCGGGCGAGATACCTCCGCGCCGCGCGTATAGGGCACCACGCAGAAGGTGCAGAACTTGTCGCAGCCTTCCTGTACGGTGAGGAAGGCGGTGACGCCGCGGCTCCTCACGATCCGGCCTTCCGGGTGAGGCAGATGCGCGAACTTGTCCTCGATGGCGTATTCGGTCTCAACGATCTTCTCGCCGCCCCTGGCGCGCTTCACCACGGCGGGCAGGCGATGATAGGTCTGTGGCCCGATGACGAGATCGACCGCCGGCGCGCGGCGCAGGATCTCGCGCCCCTCGGCCTGGGCGACACAGCCCGACACGCCGATCAGCGTCTCGCGCCCGTCTTTGGCGCGCTCTTCCTTCAGCTGGCGAATGCGCCCGAGCTCCGAATAAACCTTCTCGGCCGCTTTCTCGCGGATGTGGCAGGTGTTGAGAAGTACGAGGTCGGCGTCCTCGATAACATCCGTTGCGCAGTAACCGTCCGCCGCCAGCGCGTCGGTCATGCGCTGAGAATCGTATACGTTCATCTGGCAGCCATAGGTCTTCACGAAGACCTTCTTGGTAGCGGTGTCGACCGTGCCCGTGCCGGGCGTTTCCTTGCCGCTCATAATCTCCGGCGCCGTGTTCTGTTCCATGCCGGTTTCCTAACGTTTTTACGGGTCAAAAAACAGCCGGTTTTTGCCCTTCGTCCGATTCAGTTTCCGCCTCCCGCCGGCGAAGCGCGCCGACCAGCAGGGCGCGCACCGCGTTCTCTGCCCTGCGCGCGACCGCCTTACGGTCCGATCCAGCAGAGAAGGGAATGGGTTCGCCGAAGCACACCTCGACGTCCACCGTGCCCGCGGCAAGGAGGATCTTGAGGTGCGGCAGCAACGCCGTATCGCCGATCCAGGCGATATCGGCACGCTCGCGCAGGTCGAGCCGGAGTCCATTGCGGCGCATATAGGCTATGGCGACTGGCTGCACCAGCACCCGCTCGGACCGAAGTGCGGCGAGCGCCGCCTGCGCGGCGCCGAAGAGGCTGGTCTTGAAGGGCAGCACGCGGTTGCCGTCGCCGGTCGTGCCCTCGGCGAACAGGACCATCGGATCACCGTCGGCGAGCCGCGCGGCGATCTCGCGCACCTGGCCGGGCGAAGCGCGCCTGCGCTCACGCTCCACGAAGACCGAACGCTGCAGCCGTGCGAACGTCCCCATCACCGGCCAGTCCCGCACCTCGGCCTTGGCGACGAAATGGACGCCGTCGAGCGCCCCGAGAACCAGGATGTCGGTCCAGGACACGTGGTTCGCCACGATCAGCAGCGGCCGCTCCGGCGTCACCCCGCCTCGCACATGAACGCGTATACCCAGGAGCCTCAACGTCAGCCGGTGCCACAGCCGCGGGGCGATGCGATCGCTCCACCAGCCGGTGCGCAACGCGATCTCCTGTATCAGCATCAGGGGCAAGGTGTAGACGGCAACGAGCAGAAGTATCGCCAGAAACTTCACAAAGCGGAGGAATTTTCCAATGAACACGGATATTCCTACCGCAAATCGCGGCGCATCACCAGCGCTGCCGTCCGGCCCGTGGCCTTGTGCTCGTAGTACTCCGGACGACGGCCCACCTCGCGGAAGCCGAGCCGGCGGTAAAGGGCGATCGCCGGGTGGTTGGTCTCATCCACCTCGAGGAACAGCGCCTCGGCGCGTTCGGCATGAAGATGGCGCAGGACCGCATCCATCAGCATGTAGCCGAGCCCACGGCGACGATAGGCGTGGCCGACGGCGAGCGTGAGAATCTCGGCTTCGCCCGCAGCCATGCGCGCCAGGACAAAACCGCAGGGTTTCGCGCCGGGGGCGCCCTCCTCCACCGCGGCAAAGCCGAAGACCGCCCCCTCCGCGAGAAGGGCGGTGAATTCATCTTCCGTCCAGGGGCGGTTGAAATCTTCCAGGTGCAGCGCCGCAAGCGCTTCGCTATCGGCGCTTTCCAGGGCGCGCACCGTGTAGCTCCGGCGGCGGAAGGGGAAAAACGACGCGGCCATCAGCGTTCTTTCAGGGGCAGGGCATAGGCCGTCTGCGGCTTGGCATCGAGTGCGCGCAGATAAAGGGGCCTGGGACTTTCACCCGCCGGTCGACCGGCGGCGATCCGGGCATAGACGCCGATATCCGCCGTCGCGCGCTGCGGACCCAGGTCGAAATCGCCCGCGGCGGCTTCGGCCACGAGGGGCGCCGCGTTGCCGGCCAGAACGAGCC
>NZ_JBHSUM010000111.1:0-13728 GCF_042660605.1 Nitratireductor sp. GCM10026969 | reverse complement strand
GGTGGCTGGCTCGTCGGCCAGCGCGGCGACGAGACAGCCGCCCTGCCGCAAGCCTATCTGCAAGCGCTGGCACAGCAGCACGCCGAGCCCGATGCGCAGCCCGCCATGAGCGCCGCGCTCGGCCAGAACTTGCACGGAGCGCTGCTCTCCGCCGCCACGAACAGCGGCTGGATCGAAATTCCGCTGCCCGATCTCAGCGCCCACGGCTTCGATCTCATCGAGCGCGAGCGGGTGGTCATCGGTGATGAAGACATGATCCGCCTCGCCTATCGCTCCCCCGAGGAGACGCTGAACCTGTTTCTGCGTGTACGTCCGCAGGGCGGGAGCGGAAAGCTGCGCAGCACCGGCATGGATGATCTGGCGCTTGTGAACTGGTCCTCGGGGCCAATTTCCTACGCGCTCACGAGCGAAGCCCCACTGCGCAGGGCCAGGCAGATGGCCGAGATGGTGCGCGGCACGGTCGGCGCAGCACGTTTTGTCGACCCGGCGCCAGCCACGGTGTCCGAACCCGGAGAATCCGTCGCCGGCGACGGATTGCTGGGAGCTCCGCAACCCGCCGAGTCCTCCCCCCCACCCCTTCAGCCGAGCCAGCTCAACTGACATCGAAAAGAGTTCTTAAGTAATGAAAAATAAATATGCGTAACAATATTTCAACATGATTTCACAGCCGTCATATATAGTGTATGAGCAGACAAGTTTTAGACATAATAATAGTGGAAATTATATTCCGTTCACGACAGGACAGCAATTGAAAGCGGAGACTATTCATATGAAGCGTTCCATCATTCCCTTGGTCATGTCTGCGTTTGCATTCCCGGCCTTTGCGCAAGGGACCGACTTCGAGTCCATCGACATGGACCAGAGCGGAGGAATATCTCTGCAAGAAATTCAAGTCGTTGCGCCGGACGTGACCGAAGAGACCTTCAATGCCGTCGACACGGACGGAAGCGGCGACCTGTCACCCGAAGAGTTCGCCGCGATCGTCGACGGTTGAGCCTGCCCAGAAAGGAGGAATTACCATGATGAAAACCTTGCTTGCCTCACTTTTTGCATTGGCCATGTTCGCGCTGGCCGCCTGCGAGGGCGGCGAGTCACCCCCGCCCAATGCCGGTGCAGACGATATGAACCAGACGGAGCCGGCGGGCACCATGCCGGCGGATCCCGCTCCCGAACCGGCACAGTAACCGGTCTCGGACAAGAACGTGAAAGGGGGCGCGAGCGCCCCCTTCTTCATTCCGCCGGCAAGCGCGTCAGCGAAGCGGCTTATCCAGTGGTGGCATTGCCGATCCCAGCCGCTACGCTCGCCCGTCAATCACGGCGGTCCGACCTTGGATGGGTGAGGAAGCGCGCGGCTTCGCGCGAAAGCCTCCGGCCTACCGCACCTGATCGAGCAGCCGCTTGCACTCCAGAAGATCGAACAGCGTTTCCTGCAGAAGCGCCCGGTTGTCGCGCGACAGGCGTCCGTCATCGGCGGAAACGGGACCGTCTTCCTCCCGGCCCAGCCCGAAGAAGCGGCGGTTTGGCTTGGCTTTCGGCTGCCCGACAACCATCTCCTCCTCGTTCTTCTCCGCCTTGGCCTCGGCCGCCTTCTGCTGCGCGATCGCCTCCACGGCGGCCACGTCTCCGCGCCCGATTGCAACGATGAAGCGATTGCCGTTATCGCGCAGCAGCTTCTGAACACCCTTGATCGTGTAACCCTGCTCGTAGAGCATGTGGCGGATGCCCTTGATGAGCTCCACGTCCTGGGGGCGGTAGTAGCGCCGGCCACCGCCGCGTTTCATCGGCTTGATTTGGGTAAACCGCGTCTCCCAGAAGCGCAGCACATGCTGGGGAAGGTCGAGTTCCTCGGCGACTTCGCTGATCGTACGGAAAGCGTCCGGGCTCTTTTCCATTGTCGTCCCTCGGCTTGCTTGCGACTCACCCACTTTATTTCAGCAGGTTCTCGGGCTCAAACACAAGCGCGTCGGGCGGAAAGAGATGATCAGACCTTCTCGCCCTTGGTTTTGCGCATCTGATGGGCGCGCAAGATACGGTTCTTGAGGACGTTGGAGGCCTTGAAGGTCATCACCCGGCGCGGAAGGATGGGCACTTCCTCGCCTGTCTTCGGATTGCGGCCGATGCGCTCGTTCTTTTCGCGCACCTGGAATGTGGCGAACGAGGACAGTTTCACGGTCTCGCCGCGCACCACCGCGTCGCAGACCTCCTGAAGCACCATCTCAACGATCTGGGCCGATTCGGTGCGCGACAGCCCCACCTTCCGGTAGACGGCTTCCGCGAGGTCGGCGCGTGTGACTGTCTTTCCCCCCATCCGACCACTCAATCCTTCGAAACTATTGAAAATTCAAAGCGACGGCAGGGACGTTACAAAAGTTCGTCCACACAGGTCAAGGACTTGAATCGGCATGAAAACTCACCAGCGCAAGAGCACCGCACCCCATGTGAAGCCGCCGCCCATCGCCTCCAGAAGCACCAGATCCCCGCGCTTGATCCTGCCGTCGGCCACCGCATGGGCCAGCGCCAGCGGTACGGACGCTGCCGATGTGTTGCCGTGCAGGTCGACGGTAACGACCACCTTCTCCTCGGCAATGCCGAGCTTGCGGGCGGAGGCGTCGATGATGCGCTTGTTGGCCTGGTGCGGGACGAACCAGTCGATGTCCCCGGCGGTGACGTCCGCCTTGGCGAAGACGTCTTCGATCACGTCGGTGATCATGCCCACCGCATGTTTGAACACCTCTCGCCCCTGCATGCGCAGATGACCGACCGTACCGGTGGTGGATGGGCCGCCATCGACATAGAGCTTGTCCTTCTGCGCGCCGTCGGAGCGCAGCGACGAGGCGATGATGCCGCGATCGGCATTGCTTCCCTCGCCCTCGATCCCCTCGATGACGACCGCCCCCGCCCCGTCGCCGAACAGCACGCAGGTGGTGCGGTCGCTCCAGTCGAGGATGCGCGAAAAGGTTTCGGAACCGATCACCAGGGCGCGCCGGGCCAGCCCGCCCCGGATATGCAGATCGGCAACGGTGATCGCATAGACGAAGCCGCTGCACACCGCCTGCAGGTCGAAGGCATAGCCGTGGTGCATGCCCAGCCGGTCCTGGATTTCGACTGCGGTCGCGGGAAAGGTGTTGTTGGGCGTCGAAGTCGCCAGGACGATGAGATCGATATCGCCGGGCTCGAGCCCTGCATTCTCCAGCGCCTTGCGCGCGGCATCTTCGCCCAGCGAGGCGGTCGTCTCGTCGTCGGCGGCGATGTGGCGCTGCCGGATTCCGGTGCGCTGTACGATCCACTCGTCGGACGTGTCGACCAGCCCTTCGAATTCCTTGTTCACCATGATGCGGCGCGGCAGGGCTGAACCGATGCCACGCACGGCGGATCTCATCATCATCTCATCTCATGCGTTGGAAGCAATGTGGCCCGCCAATGCGGCAGGTTTGCGGGCATGGAAGAGGTCGAGCGTGGCACGCGTCTTGTCGAAGACACCGCTCCTGACCATTTCGTATCCCAGTTCGACGGCCGCGGCGAAACTTTCCTCGTCGGCGCCGCCATGGCTTTTGACGACGATGCCCTTGAGGCCGAGGAACACCCCGCCATTGGTCTTGCGCACATCCATCTTTTCACGCAGGCGCTCGAACGCCCCGCGTGCAAATAGGTATCCGATGCGCGCCATCAAGGTGCGGCTCATGGCCTCGCGCAGATAGGTGGATATCTGGCGCGCCGTGCCTTCCGCCGCCTTCAGAGCGATGTTGCCGGCGAAGCCCTCGGTGACCACCACGTCGACGGTGCCCTTGCCGATGTCGTCGCCTTCGACGAACCCCTCGTAGCGCATGGTCGCCAGTTCTGCCTCGCGCAGCATGCGACCGGCCTCCTTGACCTCCTCCTGGCCCTTGATCTCCTCGACGCCGACGTTGAGGAGACCCACCGTCGGCCGCTCGATATCGAAGAGCGCGTTGGCCAGCGCTGCGCCCAGGATGGCGAAATCGACGAGTTGCTGGGCGTCCGCGCCGATTGTCGCGCCGACATCGAGCACCACGCTCTGGCTGCGGATGGTGGGCCAGATGGCGGCGATGGCCGGGCGCTCGATATCGGCCATGGTGCGCAGGCAGAATTTGGACATGGCCATCAGCGCCCCGGTATTGCCGGCGGAAATGCAGGCATCCGCCTCGCCGGACTTCACCGCCTCGATCGCCCGCCACATGGAGGACTTCCAGCGTCCCTGGCGCAAGGCCTGGCTCGGCTTGTCGTCCATGCGCACCGCGACGTCGCAATGCGCGAACGTGCTTACCTCCTTCAGGCGCGGCAGGCGGTCGAGCACCGGGAGCACCGCCTCCTCACGGCCGAAAATGAGAAAACGCACATCCGGCCGGCGCTCGACCACCCGGACGAGGCTCGGGAGTGTGACCTCTGGGCCGTGGTCTCCGCCCATTGCGTCAATCGAAATGCGTATCACGCGTGAAGTGCCTCAAAAGTTGAGCGTTGGGGCTCGCGAAAAGTGCCGCGAAAATAGCGGTTTTGCGCCGCGGCACAACCTCGTTTCGCATAAACTCCCAGGATCAGTACCGGTCGCGCAGCTTCTTCAGCTCCCTGGCGAGCGGCCCGGCATCAGCCTTGGCCGGGGCCTCTTCCTCCGGCGGGTCGAGCTTCACGCCCTCCTTGCGCGGATAGGGATCGATGCCGAGAACGAAGAATTCCTCCGCCAGCGCACCGATGTCGAGCGAATCGCCGATGAAGGGTTCCGGCGGATCTTCCCCTTCCGGATCCAGCACCAGCTCGCCGCCTTCATGTTCGACCCGTGCAAGGCGCGAGCCCTCGGGCACGAAAGTGGCTGCGATGTCTTCATCGATGCGCCCGGCGATCGGCTCCAGCGTTACCACGCAGCTGTGCATGATGTCGGCCTCCACACGTCCGAGCACGCGCACGCCACCGGCCTTCCACGGACGCACGGTAAGCTCCGCCCGGAAGCGCTCCACCGACAAAAGGTCGTGCAGGCGCGCCAACGCCGCGCGTTGGGCGCTGTCGGCCTCGATGGTCACCGTCGTGCCCTTCTCGGGAAGACGATTGACCCGCAGCGGATAGGAGACCGGGCTCGTTGCGGCACTAACGGTCATCGGTCACCTCCTCCTTCAACGGCGGAAAGCGAATCTTGCCGGCACGCAGATCGTCTCCAATGGTCGCGGCGAGGATCGCATGCGCATCCAGAACGTAGGACGCGAGTTCGCCCGCTTCCTCCCATACGGCGCGGTCGGGCGCAATGTTCCGCTTCAAGGCGTCGCCAAGCGCGGCGGCATCCGCCCGGTCGACCGCCTCGCCATACGCCGACAACCGGCCGTAAAACATGCGCGCGAGCTTCTTCATGCGCTTCGGTACGCCCATATCGCCGATGCCGAGTTCGCGCAGCGAATGGTCGACCTCGAGAAAAAAATGGTCCGTCAGTTCCTGAGCGATCTCCTTCAGCGCCCCTTCCTCACCGCGCAGGCGGTGCAGGAGGAGAAAGACGTGCAGCGACATCATCTCGAAACGGCCGAGCGGCGTGTCCGGCACCCGCCAGGCGGAATAGAGCCGCGGCTGCCGCGCCGCCGCCACGATTTCCCCGTACAGAGCGTCCACGACCAAGCGTCGGTCGCGCCGGCCTCCACCGGAAAGCCACTGAAACATGGGAATGCGCTCCTTAAGGCTGATTCGGATATGATGCACACGGAGCCAGCGGCAAGTCCGGTTGCATCGATGCGAAAGCTGGTTTACCGCTTTTGCCGACGCGTGCAAGGTCGCGGCCGGCCAGCCGGGGCGCACTGGGTTCATGGGAGATGTCGTTGCAGGTGCGGAAATTCAAGACCAGAAACGGCTGTCAGCTCGCCTTCGTCACGGCGCTGGGTGCTGCCGCGATCGCATTGTCGGGATGCAATGCGGCCTCGACCCTCAATCCACGCCAGACCCTGACGCAGGGCTATGTCATCGACGAGCAGGCGCTGGAACTCGTTCCCGAAGGCTCGAGCCGCGAGCAGGTGCTCTTGGCGCTCGGAACCCCGTCGACGACGGCGACCTTCGATAACGAGGTCTTCTACTACATTTCGCAAAAGCGCGTGCGCGGCGCCGCCTTCATGAAACCGCGGCTGGTCGACCAGCAGGTCCTGGCCGTCTACTTCAACAACGACCAGCGCGTGGAGCGAATCGCCCATTACGGGATGAAGGACGGCAAGCTGTTCGACTTCATCACGCGGACCACGCCCACCGGCGGCAAGGACCAGAACTTCCTGGCCCAGATGATCGCCGGCGTCGCCTCCGGCCAGCCGCCGACGAATCCGCTGGGCGTGCAATAGCGCCGAAGCGCGGCCACCGGCCGCAGCCGGTTTCAAAGAAAAGGCCCACGGGGGAAAAAACCCCGCGGGCCTTTTCGCGTTTGTCCTGCCTCAATGCGCCAGGACGGCCAGAAGCAGAAGCGCGATGATATTGGTGATCTTGATCATCGGATTGACCGCAGGGCCGGCCGTGTCCTTGTAGGGATCGCCCACCGTGTCGCCGGTGACCGAGGCCTTGTGTGCCTCCGACCCCTTCTCGTGGCGCACGCCGTCACTGTCGATGAAGCCGTCCTCGAAGGACTTCTTGGCGTTGTCCCAGGCGCCGCCGCCGGCCGTCATGGAGATGGCAACGAACAGCCCGGTGACGATGACGCCGAGAAGCATGGCGCCTACGGAGGCAAACGCCTGGTTCTTGCCGCCGATCAGGTAGATGACACCGAAGACGACGAGCGGCGAGAGGACCGGCAGGAGCGAGGGCACGATCATTTCCTTGATCGCCGCCTTGGTCAGGAGATCGACCGCGCGGCTGTAATCCGGCTTCTCCGTGCCCTGCATGATGCCCGGCTTCTCCTTGAACTGCCGGCGCACCTCCTGGACGATGGCGCTACCCGCGCGGCCGACGGCGGTCATCGAAAGGCCGCCGAACAGGAAGGGCAGAAGGCCGCCGAACAAGAGACCGACCACGACATACGGGTTGGATAGGGCGAAATCGACCGTCACACCTTCGAAGAAGGAGCCCGGCTCCGCGTTTTCGGCGAAGAATTTGAGGTCCTCCGTATAGGCCGCGAACAGCACGAGCGCGCCGAGGCCGGCCGAGCCGATGGCGTAGCCCTTCGTCACCGCCTTGGTCGTGTTGCCCACGGCGTCGAGCGCGTCCGTCGTCTGGCGCACTTCGGCCGGCAGGTCCGCCATCTCGGCGATGCCGCCGGCATTGTCCGTGACGGGGCCGAAGGCGTCGAGCGCCACCACCATGCCCGCCAGCGCCAGCATCGTCGTCACCGCAATGGCGATGCCGAAGAGGCCGGCCAGCACATAGCTCGCCAGGATGCCGGCGATGATGACCAGGGCCGGAAGCGCCGTGGCTTCCAGTGAAACTGCCAGGCCCTGGATGACGTTGGTGCCATGGCCGGTCACCGATGCCTGGGCGATGGAGCGGACCGGACGAAACCCGACACCCGTGTAGTATTCGGTGATCCAGATGATGAGCCCCGTCACCGCCAGCCCGATGACGCCGCAGAAGAAGAGGCTGGCACCGCTGAACGTGGCCCCGCCGGCTTCGAAGGTGGTCGAACCGCCGAGCCACAGCCAGACGATCAGCGCCAGCGCCACCACCGAAAGGAGCGCCGTGGCCCAGAAGCCCTTGTAGAGGGCGCCCATGATCGAGTTGTTGGCCCCCAGCTTGACGAAGAAGGTGCCGATAATCGACGTCACCACGCAGGCCGCGCCGATGACCAGCGGGAACAGCATGAGAGTGAAGGCGGTCTCTCCGGTGAAGAAGATGGAGGCCAGCACCATGGTGGCGACGACGGTGACGACGTAGGTCTCGAAGAGATCGGCCGCCATGCCGGCGCAGTCGCCGACATTGTCGCCCACATTATCGGCGATGGTGGCCGGGTTGCGAGGGTCGTCCTCGGGAATGCCTGCCTCGACCTTGCCGACGAGGTCGCCGCCGACATCCGCGCCCTTCGTGAAGATGCCGCCGCCGAGGCGGGCGAAGATCGAGATCAGCGAAGCGCCGAAGCCGAGCGCCACCAGCGCGTCGATCACGGTACGGTCGGTCGGCGCATTGCCCATCGGGCCGATCAGTGTCCAGAAATAGACGGACACGCCGAGCAGCGCCAGACCCGCCACCAGCAAGCCGGTGATGGCGCCGGACTTGAAGGCGATGTCGAGGCCGGCAGCCAGGCTGTTCGAAGCCGCCTGCGCCGTGCGCACATTGGCCCGCACCGACACGTGCATGCCGATGAAGCCCGCTGCCCCCGAAAGCACGGCGCCGATGAGGAAACCGATCGCCGCGGCCGCGTTCAGGAGCCACCAGGCGATCAGGAAGACCACCACGCCGACAAGGGCGATGGTCGTATACTGGCGCGTCAGATACGCCTGCGCACCCTCCCTGATGGCACCGGCGATTTCCTGCATGCGCGCACTGCCCTGGTCGGCCGCAAGGACCGACTGCGTCGCCCAGATGGCGTAGAGGACAGAAAGCAGGCCGCAGGCGATGACGACATAAAGCATTGTCATTGCCAATTATCCCTTGATTTCGGCCCGCTGGAACCCCTCCCGGGCCTTGAGAAAGGCCGACGGCGGAAAATGCCGCAACCCAGGGCGCGACTTTGAGAAAGACACCGACGCCCGTCAAGCCTTCATGCGACGAATGTTCGCAGCCGGGGGTGTCTTGGATTGTTCGAGGTGACGTGAGCGCACCCGGCACTCCGTCAAGAAATCCAAAGGGGCGATCCATCTCTGAGATGCGATGAATAGGAGACCGCTTCGAGCACAAAGCGGCCCTCTCTTTCGCACGGCGAACGGCCGCTTGGTACTCCCATCCCGGCCCATTCAAGACTGATCCAAGTTCGTTGAAAGCAGGCACGAAGACGGCGTTAGACGAACGTTTCAGATCGGGGTGGGATAGCGAACGTTACCACAAACACAATCAAGCGTTTTCTGTTGAGGCTATTGCAGGATTTTGTTGCCAATCTTCAATTCATCCCAAGCGCGAACAGTTATAGATACTGTTTGAGTGGGAACCTCCAATTCTGCAAGGTCATTCGAATGCAAGATCGATTCACCATATTCATTGACGAAAGTGGCGAGGCCGGCATTGAAAAGGTCCGCTCTGCGTCATCGGTTGGCGCCTCCCCATACATGACCTTGGGCGCTTCACTTATAGGCAACCGGTCTCGAAAAGCCATCGAGGATACCTTGGACAAGATCGGTGCTGAAATTGGCAAGAGTCCCCTTCATTGCTCACAGCTCAAGCACTACCAACTTCTCCACTTTGTCCGGCAGATCACGCAGCAAAAGATGAGACTGTTTGGAGTCATCTCCCGTAAAGCAACACTCGGCAGCTACAAGGCCGCCATCGCCGATGACAGCAGCATGTACTACAACAAGTGCGCCCAGTACCTGCTGGAGCGTGTTGGTTGGTTCATGGAAGCGCGTGAAATCCTGCCCGAGAATCTCGATATCATCTTTGAGAAAGCGAACGTCGATTACGAAAGGATGCGCAACCTGCTGTGGACCTGCCAATCTACTCCCAAGCACCCACACACCAAGAAGCTGCAGCATATCGACATCCGCAACATAGCAATAAAGAAGAAAAGCGAGGAGCCTCTGCTACAACTGGCCGACCTTGTCGCGCACGCGCTGTACAAATGTGTTGATAAGCAGGACAAGAACTTCGGCATACCAGAACCTCGCTATTTACGCGAGCTGGCCCCGCACTTCTTTGGTCACCCCGAAACCCAAAGCGTGGTGGGCGCTGGCCTATACTGCGTGCATTCTACGCGCGACCTTAAGCTGGCTTCTGAGGTGGAAGAGGTTTTCAACAGCATGGTAGCCAACCACCCATAAGGAGAATTCTGTTGCCTGGCCGAATGTCCGCAACGGCCGGAACTCGTTATCAAGGCAGAGCGAACCTACCAGCAGCTTTCCATAAATCCACTAAAGCAGACAGCCCGCTCCCGGCCCCACTGCAGCAGCCCAACACATTTCCGTTGAACTTCCGCTCACCGCAAAACGCCGGCATTCTCGCCGCGACACCGCCCTGCCCGCCGCCTCAAGCCACGCGCGCCCGGCGCCTGCGCCTGATGGCGAGCAGCCCGAGCATCACGAGACACGCGCCGGCCACCGGAAAAATCACCCAGTTCAGCATCTCCCAGCCGAAGGCGTTGTAGACGCGGCCGGACATGAGGGAGGAGAAGGCGACGGTCGAGAACAGGATCAGATCGTGGACGCCCTGCACCTTGTTGCGCTCCGAGGAGCGGTAGCAGTCGGCCACCATGGCGGTGGCGCCGATGAAGCCGAAATTCCAGCCGATGCCGAGCAGGATCAGCGCCAGCCAGAACTGCCACAGCGCGATCCCCGACAGCGCCACGAGGCCGCAGCCGATGAGAAGCAGAAGCCCGGTGGCGACGATCCGCTCCTTGCCGAAGCGGGTGATGAGGCGGCCGGTGACGAAGCTCGGTGCGAACATGGCCAGTACGTGCCAGGAGATGCCCAGCGTTGCCTCGTCCGGCGAAAACCCGCAACCGACGATCGCCAGCGGCGCACCCGTCATGACGAAGCTCATCAGCGCGAAGGAACTGACCCCGCAAAGAAGGGCGACCAGGAAACGCGGCCGGGAAAGGATCTCGGCCAGCGGGCGGGCGGGCTCATCGTCCTCGGGGCCGGCAGCGGGCATGTCCTTCGGCAGGCGAAGGAAGGAAAGGACGAGAGCGCCGACGGCGGCAAGGCCGACCACGGAGACGAAGGCCCCGGCGAACATCACGGGCGCGAAGAGCTCGCGCGTGTGAATGGCCGCCTGCGGGCCGATGATGGCGGCGAAGACGCCGCCCATCAGCACCCAGGCGATGGCGCGCGGCTTGAAGGTGGAGGGCGCGTTGTCGACCGCCGCAAAGCGGTATTGCTGAACGAACGCATTGCCGCCGCCGATGAAGAGCATGCCCAGCGCAAACAGCCAAAAATTGGCCTGAAAGAGCCCAAGGGCGGCGATTGCCCCGCCGAGCGCCGTCGCCCCCGTGCCGGAGACCAGACCATTGCGACGTCCGATCGCGCGCATCAGAAGCGCGGCCGGCAGGGCGGCGATCGCCACGCCGATATTGAAGCCCGTGACGGGTGCGGTCGCCAGCGACTTGTCGGCGCCCAGGAGATAGCTCCCCGCCAGACCGCCCATCGAAATGGCGATGGGGGCCGAGCTGCCGGCCACCGCCTGCGCCGCCGCGAGAATGAGCGCGGTGCGTTTGGCTTCGCGGTGGCCGGTGTCGGTCAAGACGTTCCCTTCCCCCTGCCCTCGCCGCGGTTCCGGCTGGCCACGCGATCGAGAACGGCATTCACCAGCTTGGGCTCCTCCTCACCGTAGAAGGCCTTGGCGATGTCCACATATTCGGAAATGATGACGGCGACCGGCACGTCCTTGCGGCCGGTCAATTCATAGACGCCGGCGCGCAGGATCGCCCGCAGCGTCGAATCGAGGCGCGACAGCGGCCAGTCCTCGGTGAGCGCATGGTGGATGATGGGATCGATCGCCTTCTGGTTCTCGACCACGCCCGAAAGGATGGCGCGGAACCACTGCGGATCCGCCTCCCGGTAAAGCGCCCCGTCGATCTCCTTGCCCAGCCGGAAAGCCTCGTACTCGGCCGTCGTCTCCATCAGGCCCGTGCCGCCGACGTCCATCTGATAGAGCGCCTGGACGGCGGCAAGCCGCGCCGCGCCGCGCTTGTTGGCCGGGCGGAAGGTGCCCGACGGCTCGTCTGCAGGATGCGCCACCTCAGGCTCCCAATCGTTCCTTGATCCCGATCAAGTCGAGGGCGGCCCTGGCCGCCGCATAGCCCTTGCCGCCGCCGGGATGGCTGCCCTCGCCCTTCTCGATCCGGACGAGTGCCTGCGCCTCGTTCTCGACCGTCAAAATGCCGTTGCCGACCGCCAGCCCATGGCGCACCGCCAGATCCATGAGCGCGCGGCTCGACTCGTTCGAGACTATCTCGAAATGATAGGTCTCGCCGCGGATGACGCAACCGAGCGCCACGAAACCGTCATAGGCTTCGGCACCCTTTTTTGCCGCTTCGACCGCATAGGCGACCACGGCGGGGATCTCCAGCGACCCAGGCACCGTCACCACCTCGTACGCCGCGCCGGCCTCATCCAAGGCAAGCTTCGCGCCCTTCAGCAGGCCATCGGCCAGATGGTCGTAGAAGCGGGCCTCGACAATGAGGATTCTTGGTCTTTTCGTTGCCATTATTGTCTCCGGCGAGTGGCGATGGGAAGCGCTGGATTAGGCTTCTTTATCCGCCTGCGCAAGCCGTGCCGCATAGCGGGCCATGGTGTCGACCTCGATATTCACCGCGTCGCCCTTCTGCCGCTCCGCCCAGGTCGTCACGAGCAGCGAATGCTGGATGAGCAGCACGTCGAAACGGTTGCCATCGACGCGATTGACGGTGAGCGACGTGCCGTCGAGCGCGACCGACCCCTTGGGCGCAATGAACTTGGCCAGATCCTCCGGCGCCTCGAAAACGAAGCGCACCGCCTCGCCCTCCTCAAGCCGCTCCACGATCGAAGCCGTCCCGTCCACATGGCCGGCGACGATGTGGCCGCCGAGTTCGTCGCCCACCTTCAAGGGGCGTTCCAGATTGAGCCGCGTGCCTTCCGCCCAGTGCGACGCCGTCGTCAGCCGCAGGGCCTCTTCCCACGCCTCGACCTCGAACCAGCGCTGATTCGAGCCTCTTTCCGGCAGGGCGACGACGGTCAGGCAAACGCCCGCGCAAGCGATGGAGGCGCCGATAGCGATGCTCTCGGGATCGTAATGCGTCTCGATCCGCAGCCGCCTGCCCTCGCGCAAGGGCGCAACCGAGACGACGGTACCCACATCGGTAATGATACCCGTGAACATCAGTCCGCCCTCACATACTCGAAATACAGATCCTCGCCGAAGCGGGCCTCGCGCCGTTTGGCGAAGCCAGCCGGGATATGGTCGGGATCGACCGGCGAGGCAATGCCATGCGCACCGATCGTGCGCGGCCCGATGAACAGGCAGAGCCGGTCCACCAGCCCTTCGGCAAGAAAGGCAGCGGCCGTATGGCCCCCGCCCTCGACCATCAGGCTGGAATAGCCGCGCGCGGCAAGGTCCTCGAGCAGTTCGGGAAGCGCGATGTTGCCGTCGAGCGCCTCCACGGCCAGGAACTCGACCCCCTGGTCGGCGTAGGCCGCACGCCGCTCCGCTGAGATGTCGCTTGCGGTAGTGAGGAAGAGCGGCACCCGGCGCGCGCCCGCCACCAGCGCCGATTGCAATGGCAGGCGCAGGTGCCGGTCGAGCACAATGCGCGCCGGTGAACGCCCTTCCAGCCCGGGCAGCCGGCAGGTGAGCACGGGATCGTCGGCAAGCGCCGTGCCGATGCCGACCAGGATCGCGTCCGCCTCGGCGCGCATCAGATGCACCTGGGCGCGCGCACCTTCGCCCGTGATCGCGATCTGTCCCTCGCCTGCCATGCCGATCTTGTAATCGGCGGAAAGCGCAAGCTTGAGCATCACTTCCGGACGCTTGCTGACGGAACGCGTGAGATATCCCCGCATCAGGTCGGCGGCCTCGTCGGCCAGCACGCCTTCCACCACCTCGATCCCGGCGGCACGCAGGATGGCGTAGCCCTTGCCGCTCACGCGCGGGTCCGGGTCGCTCGCCGCACCGACGACGCGCTTCACACCGGACGCGACCAGCGCCTCG
>NZ_JBHSUM010000110.1:0-13839 GCF_042660605.1 Nitratireductor sp. GCM10026969 | reverse complement strand
GGGCCACGGCCTCTTTCGGACCGAAGGCGCGTGCGGCGCGGCGCAAGAGTGTCTTCGCGCGGGCGAGATCGCCGAGCTGCGCCATGGCGATGCCACGGAGCGCGAGTGCTGCCGCGTCGTCGCGCAGGGCGACCCGGTTCAGGGCACCGAGAGGATCGCCCGCTGCAAGTGCGTGTGCTGCGGCCGTGATCAGCGAGTCCATGAAAATCCCGCCACACTTGTCACTCCCACCCTCCGCTTCGCTGGTCCTAACCTATCTCGCGTCCACCAACCAGCACATCGTGTCAGTAACGACGCGAGCGGCAAGGGACACCCGAAGGAGAAGAAATCGATGACGACTCACATGACCGGAACACGCCAAGAGTGGCTTGCCGCGCGGCTCGAACTGCTCGAGGCCGAGAAGGAACTGACGCGCCGCAGCGACGCGCTGGCGCGGAAGCGGCAGGAATTGCCGTGGGTGCGTATAGACAAGGACTACCGCTTCGAGACCGACGAGGGCAGCGCCTCGCTGGCCGACCTCTTCCGCGGGCGCTCGCAGCTTCTCGTCTACCATTTCATGTTCGGGACGGAGTACGAGGCCGGCTGTCCGTCCTGCTCGTCGATCGCCGACGGCTTCAATGGCATCGCGGTGCATCTGGCGAACCATGATGTCGCCCTGTCGGCGGTATCGCGGGCACCGCTCGCCAAGCTGCAGGCGTACAAGCGGCGCATGGGATGGACATTTCCCTGGGCCTCCTCACACGGCAGCGACTTCAACGCCGACTTCAATATCTGGTTCTCCGAGGCGCAACAGCGCGAGGGAGACGTCGAATACAACTATCGGCGTGAGGCCGCGTTTGCGTGGCGCCCGGGCCAGGAGGGTGGCGGCGAAAGCGCGGAAGCCGAGATCGCCGCCATGTGCGGCACCGATGTAGCGACATTCCATCGGGACAGGCCCGGCATGAGCGCGTTCGTGCGCGAAGGCGACGCCGTCTACCATACCTATTCCACGTATGCGCGCGGGCTGGACGGGCTCTGGGGCATGTACCAGTGGCTCGACCGTGCGCCCAGGGGACGCAACGAGACCGGCGTCTGGTGGCGTCGTCACGACGAATACGGCAGGCGCTGAGGACCGTGCGTGCCGGGGCATTGCCAGACCGGCACTGCCGGGCGGCCTGCCCCGGTATCACGCAAGCTTGATCCGCACATTGGCTCGGTGGAGCGCTTCGCGCAGAAGAAAGGGCGGCTGCATGTCGGTCACGACCCCCTGCAGCATCGAAAGCGGCTCGACCGTCGCCACGAGCTCGACGTCGAACTTGGAGTGGTCGACCAGCAGAAATGTTCCCCGCGCCTGTCTTATCATCGTGCGCTTGACGGCGACGGCGGCGAGATTCGCATCGGTGATTCCCTTGGCGGTCAGGCCGCTGGAGCCGATGAAGGCACGGTTGGCGTTATACCGGCCAAGGAAATCCAGGGTCTCCGGGCCGTAGACGGCGGCCTCGGGCCCCATGAAGTCGCCGGGACACAAAACGATATGGAACGTCTTGTTCCGCCCGAGCGCCGTCGCCACCGCCAGGCTGTTCGTCAGGATGGTGAGATCCCGCCCCCTCTCCGCCAGCCCCAGCGCCAGTTGATGCGTGGTTGAGCCGGCGTCGATCATGAGCACTTCGCCGGGCCTCACCAGCTCGGCCGCGCTCCTGCCGATGCGTGCCCGCTCGTCTATGCGGGCGAGGTCGCGCTCGCCGAAAGGCGGCTGGGCGCCCATGGGCGCCGCCGCCGCCCCGCCATAGGCGCGCCGGAGAAGGCCCTTGCCGCTCAAGGCTTCCACGTCGCGGCGGACCGTCTCCGTCGAGACGCCGAAGCGAAGGGCGAGATCGGACGTGCGCACATGCGGATGCTGGCGCAGCTCGAGAAGGATCTGCTCCTGCCGGTCCCGCTTGCGCAGACGTGTCATCAGCCCTCCCTCGCTTCCAGGATGGCTTCGGCAAGCTCCGCAAAACCGCTCCCTCCGGCGGCAAGCGTCATGTATTTCGGCGGCGTTTCCACCTCGTCGCAAAACGCCGCGAAATTGGCCACGCCCACGCTGTTGGCGAAAAAGCCGAACATCGGCGCGTCATTGGGCGAGTCGCCGACGAACAGCGCCCTCCCGTTCTCCCGGTCGATGTTAATCTCGTACATTTCCTCGAAGAGGCGGCGCGCCATCGTCAGTTTGTCATAGTTTCCGAACCAACCATTGACATGGATGGATGACACTTTTGCCATCGCGCCGGCCGCCTCGAAACAGTTCACGATGCACCGGACCGCGGTCTTGGTCAGGTGCGGTCCGTCCTCGGCAATGTCGATCGCCAGATCCGCTTCGCGGAACGCCTGGTCGGTGGAAAGGCGCGCCCCCTCCACGGTCGACAGGATGGTGGTCGCGAGACTGTCGAGCCGTTTGCGGTCCTCCTGTCGCGTGTGGGCCGGCCGCGCAAAGCGCCTGTGCATTCCGCCCGCCGGATGGCGCGCGAAATAGAAGGCGCCGTTCTCGCCGATGACGGCGCTCACCGGCCACAACCGGGCGATGAGATCGCACCAGCCTGCCGGCCGACCGGTCACCGGAATGACTCGCAGCCCTGCCTCGGTAAGCCGTTCCAGCGCGCTGTAGGCAATACCCGGCAGCCGGCCGTCGTTGGTGAGCGTATCGTCGATATCGGTGAGGACGAACGCGATCCGCCGAAGCTGCTCCTTTCCCATCGCCGAGAGCGGGAGAGGCGCCGCCTCCCTGTCCCGCGCAGGTCGCGCTGCTTCGGCCTCGTCCACCACCGTTACCTCCTCCCAAAGTTGTGCAAACTTCCACAATTTGTAGCGCTTATGCGGGGAAATTTCGAGGGGTCTACCATTTTTCTTCAGAGACTATTGCAAAGTACCACAGAACGCCGATACGTTCGGTCAGCAGGCGGCACCGTAGCCGCCGCGCGCTTTCAGGGAGGAAACGACATGACCTACGCGGTATCCCCTACCGTTTGCCTCGGCCGCCTGGGCACGGCCGCGCTTGGCCTTTCGGCGCTGCTTCTGGCTGCGCCCGCACAGGCACAGGACTGCCCCAACCGCGGGCAACTCGACGCCGCTTATTGCGACGCCAACGGTGACCTTGTGGCCGATACACCGTCCGATCCGTCGGCACTGGTCAATCCCGATACGCTCGTCTTCGCCTATACGCCGGTCGAGGATCCCGCGATTTACGAAGATATCTGGGATCCCTTCATCGAGCATCTGGAGGATGTGACCGGCAAGGACGTCCAGTTCTTCGCCGTGCAGTCCAATTCGGCGGAAGTCGAGGCGATGCGCAGCGGCAGGCTGCATATCGCCGGCTTCTCCACCGGCCCCACGCCTTTCGCCGTCAACCTGGCGGGTGCGGTGCCCTTCGCCATCATGGGCTCGGAGGACGGGCGCTTCGGCTACACCCTGCAGGTCTATACGCGCAAGGACAGCGGCATCGACGAGATGACCGGCCTCAAGGGCAAGCGCGTCGCTCACACGTCGCCTACCTCGAACTCCGGCAATCAGGCGCCGCGCGCCCTCTTCCCCTCGCTCGGCGTGGTGCCGGACGAGGATTACGAGGTCACCTATTCCGGCTCCCATGACCAGTCCATGCTGGGTGTCGTGGCGGGCGACTACGATGCCGCGCCGGTGGCGTCGGAAGTGGTGGAGCGTATGGCTGATCGCGACCTCTACGATCCGGAGGAGGTCAAGATCGTCTGGGAATCCGATCCTTTCCCGACGACCTCCTACACCTATGCGCACAATCTCGACCCGCAGCTCGTCGAAAAGATCGAGGAAGCCTTCTTCTCCTTCGATTTCGAGGGCACCGCACTCGGCGAGGAGTTCACGGGCGTCAGCAAGTTCGTGCCGGTCACCTACGAGAAGGACTGGGCAGTGATCCGCGAGATCCAGAAGGCCAACGGCGTCCGCTACACGCCTCAGGACCTTGCCAAGGAATAGCAAACAATCTGCTATACTGCGCGGCTGCCCTCGGTGGCCGCGCTATAACTTCGCGGAGCCCCCTGCATGCTGAAGATCGAAAAGCTGGTGAAGCGCTACGGCAACGGTGAGCCGGTTCTCAAGGAACTCGACCTCGAGGTGCCCGGCGAAAGCGTCGTCGCGGTCATCGGCGCCTCCGGAGCCGGCAAGAGCACGCTCCTGCGCTGCATAAACCGGCTAGTGGAGCCGACGGCGGGAAGGGTAGAGCTGAACGGTGTCGAGCTCACCGCCCTGCGCGGCCGTGAGCTGCGGGCAGCGCGGCGGCGGATCGGCATGATCTTCCAGAGCTTCAATCTGGTCGACCGGCTCACCGTAATGGAGAACGTGCAGTCGGGCCGCCTCGGCTATCTGCCAACATGGCGGGCGATCATGCGGCGTTATCCGGCAAAGGATATCCGCCGCGCTTACGAACTGATGGACCGCGTCGGCATCGCCCACTACGCAAACAAGCGGGCCGACGAGCTTTCCGGTGGCGAGCGCCAGCGCGTCGGTGTGGTGCGCGCGCTGATGCAGGAGCCCCAAATCCTGCTGGCCGACGAACCGACGGCCTCGCTCGATCCCAAGACATCCGAGCAGATCATGGAACTGCTGCGCTTGCTCTCGCGCGAGTTCTCGCTGCCCGTGCTCATCAACATCCACAATGTCGGCGAGGCCAAGGCCTATTCCGACCGCATCGTCGGCATGCGCTACGGCCGCATCATCTTCGACGCCGGTCCCTCCGCGCTCGACCGCGCGGCCATGGACGAGATCTACGCCGGCACGCCCGCGGACGAGCGTGCGATCGCCGATGGCGTGGCACATCCGAGGATGCAGACCGCATGAGCGCCCACGCCACGCAGAGCGGCCGCGCGCTTCCCGAAACGTGGCGCAAGCCGCCGCTGATCGCCAACCCATTTCTGCGCTACGGGCTGATGGTGGCAGTGTTCGCCTATGTGGTCTGGGCCATCACCATGCTGCCGATCGACTGGGCACGCGTTGCCGAAGGCGCTGCGCGGGCCACGCGCATCTTCAGCGGCGCCTTCCCGCCCAGCTTCGAGCGCAGCGGGCTTCTGATCGACGGCTTTCTGGAAAGCCTCAAGATCGCCATCCTGGCGACCGTCGGCGGCGTGATTCTGTCCATCCCCATCGCCTTCATGGCAGCGCGCAATCTCGCGCCCATGCCCATCTACCTCCTGGGGCGGGGCATCATCATTGTCGCCCGCAGCTTCCATCCCGTCATTGTCGCCATCATCTTCGTCAAGGCGGTGGGCTTCGGTCCCCTGGCGGGCGTTCTCACGCTCATCGTCTATTCGATCGGCTTTGTCGCCAAGATGCTGGCCGAGCGCATCGAGGAGATCGACTGGGGCCAAGTGGAGGCCATGCGGGCGGTGGGCGCCGGTTATTTCTCCACGATTGTCTATGCCGTCTTCCCGCAGATCATGCCGCGCCAGGTCGGGCTCAGCATCTATCAGCTCGATTCCAACCTGCGCGCCTCGGCCGTGGTGGGCATTGTCGGTGCTGGCGGCATCGGCTCCACCCTCGCCAACGCCTTCGGCCGCTACGACTATGATTTCGCACTCGCCATCACCATCGTCATCGTCGCGGTGATCCTCTTCAGCGAGGCAGTGAGCGGGCAGATCAGGAAGCGCATATGGTAGACCTCGACGCAAAGCCGGAAGACTGGATGCGCTACACGCCGCGCCAGCGCCTCGCGCGTTACCTCGCCTATCTCTTCTGCATCGCGGCGATCGTCTGGGCGATCACCAGCATCGATGTCATCTGGCCCTGGGTTTACGACGCACCGGAGCAGATGGCCGACCTCCTCGGCCGCATGGTCCCGCCCGACACGTCGAACCTGCCGCAGATCCTGTGGGTGTTGCTGGAGACGGTGAACATCGCCACCATCGCCACGGCCATTGCCGTCGTGGTCTCGCTGCCGGTCGCCTATATCGCCGCCCAGAACACGACACCCAACGCCGCTACCCTGTGGCTCGGCCGCTTCATTCTGGTCTCCAGCCGCTCCGTCAACACGATCATCTGGGCGCTCCTGTTCGTGGCCATCTTCGGCCCGGGCATCGTCGCCGGCATCCTTGCCATCATGTTCCGCTCGATCGGTTTCATCGGCAAACTGCTGGGCGAGGCGATCGAGGAGATCGACCGCAAGCCGGTGGAAGCCCTGGAGGCGACCGGGGCCTCCCGCTTCAAGGTGATCCTCTATGCCATCGTGCCGCAGGTCATGCCGGCCTTCTGGGCCGTCAGCATCCTGCGCTGGGACATCAATCTTCGCGAATCGACGGTGCTGGGCCTCGTCGGTGCCGGCGGCATCGGCCTGATCCTGCAAGGGGCGATCGACACCTTCAACTGGCAGGAGGCGGCCACGGTCCTTTTGGCGATCCTGGTGCTGGTCATCATCGGTGAGTTCGTCGCGATGACGCTGCGCAAGCGCATTATCTGAGTCTCCGCCGTGCCAGGGGCCGGTCTCTCATCGCTGAGCGATGCGTTTCGTCCAGGCGTGCACGGCTTCGGCCATCGTTTGCAGGTGGTCGGCCGCGGAGAAGCCGGAGATCCTCTTGCGCGGCTTCAGATCATGATCGCCGTCTTCGAGCCACAATAGCTCGATCCTATTTGATAGCGCATACGCGCCGACCTCTTCCCGTGTTCCGAACTGATCGCGCGTTCCCTGGCAGATCAAGGTCGGAGTCTTGAGGCCGGTCAGGTGTGCGGTTCTGAGCTGCGCGGGCTTATCGGGCGGGTGGAACGGATAGCCGAGGCAGACAAGGCCGGCGATCCTTCCGCCCGTGTAAAGGTCGTCGGCGACCATCGAGGCGACGCGCCCACCCATGGATTTCCCGCCGATGATCAATGGGCCACGAGCGTCCAGCGCGTTGACGGCGGCAAGATATTCGGGACGAAGACGCTCCGCCCACGGCGGCGGTTTCCGCACGCCGCTGCGGCGTGCGGCCATGTAGCCGAACTCGAAACGGGCGACACGCAAGCCTTCGCCCGCCAACGCCTCGGCGATAGCATTCATCGCGCCCGAGTCCATCGGTGCTCCGGCCCCGTGCGCAAGGAGCACGGTTGCAGTTCCAATCTCTGGACCGTCGAGTAGGAAGTTCATTCGATCGCCCTCATGCGCACCACCCGGTCGGATGAGAAGTAACCGTCCGGCGGAGGAAAAGGCAATCCAGGGCAGGGCAACCACGTGCGCGGCGAAGCGGAGGCTATCCCCGGCTTCGCCGCATCGTGCTCAGTTATTCTCGGAATCCGTTTCGGCGTCGAAAGCCATGATCGTGCTCTTCACGATACCGTAGAGGCTCGCCACCCCGATCAGAGTACCCAGGACGAGGGCGGGAAATGAATCGAGATGGAGTAAGCCCGACAGCGACCACACGGCCGCAGCCGCAGCCGCGATGATCTCGGTTGTCATGAAGAGGGAGACGGAGACGAAGCCCAGCAGGCTCCCCGGCGTGATAACCCGTTTCATGGGCATTCCTATGTATTCACGCAGACATGGTGAAAGCGTCGGCCATACGGCGGCCGACTGGGAAGGCGCACCGGTGACCGGGCGCCATGGTATTCTTCCGATCGATATCGGGTTGTCAGGCCGGCTGCGGCGGCGCTCTCGCCCGTGGGGAAAAGGTGAGGCCAAGAAAATGGCGGCGGGGAAGGCCTAACGCGTGTGCGGGCCGGAAAGGCTGTTCCGGCAGGACGACGGCAGCAGCGGGGATTGCGGCCGCACTCTCCGGACTTTTCTCGCCCAGGATCGTTTCGTGCCGGGAAAGGGCGTCGATGCGCGGGCCGGACTGCCGGACAGCCGCGCTCAGATCCTGATCAGCCCGGGTGAGGCGCGGTTCCCCCGGTGAAAGGAGGTCCGGCGGAGATTGCCGTGCATCCACGCCAAGGCAAAGGACTGCCAGGAGCAGAACGAAGCAGCGGCGCAACAGGTGCGGTTTCATCGGAGATCTTCCACAGGATCTCGCTTTATCTAGTGCAAGCTGAAGGTTTCCGCCAGCAGAAGATGCAAGGCACCTGGGTCGCCATCGTCGCCTCGTTATCGCACGATGCTTTCCTCCGGCTCCTTCAACGGTGGTTCCGGTGTCTCTTCGCTTCGCGGGTCGTAGCCCACCGGGGCTGCGATGGCGCTGTCGACGGCGGGAACGAAGTCCGCGCTGTGCGTCTCCGCCGGCCGGGCCTGGTCACGCATGCGCAGGAGGATGAAGGCGGCAAACAGCACATAGACGAGAGCGATTTCCGCGAACAGTGCGCCCGGACCGGCAAGCTGCATGGCGAACGCTCCGGCGACCGGACCGAGTACCGATCCAACGCCGTTCAGAAGCAGCAGTCCTCCGGAGACTTCGACGAAACTCTGGGTGGTGATCAGGTCGTTCACGTGGGCGACGGAAATGGCATAGACGGGAAAGGAGAAGGCGCCGAACGCGAAGGCAAGCGGCAGGACGCCCGGGCTCCAGTACCGGCTGGCCAGAAACAGGCCGAGGCCTGTCACCACCGAGAGGCCGGAGACGAGGAGGATGACTGCGCGCCGGTCAAGGCGGTCCGAAAGCCGGCCAAACGGCCATTGCGAGAGCGCCCCGCCGAGCACGGCGACGCCGATGAAGGTCGCGACCCCCGTCGCGTCGAAACCGGCGCTGGTCGCAAAGATAGGTGCAAGCGACCAGAAGGCGCCGTTGACGAGCCCCACGGCAAAGCATCCCACGGCGCCGGCCGGCGACAGGCGCACGAGCCGGATCGGATGCAGCCGCACCGTCGCCAGCGGCGCCGGTGCGGTTGCGGACGTCAGGGCGATCGGCACGGCCGCCAGCGAAACGACGATCGACGCGACCGCGAACAGCGTGAATTCCGTCGGCTCGTAGAGGGTCAGCAAGATCTGCCCGCAGATGATCGCGACGAATGTGAGCGTCGTATAGACGGAGAAGACCGTACCGCGCATGGTGTTGTCGGCGCGTTCGTTGAGCCAGCTCTCGATCACGAGGAACAAGGCGGCGATGCAGTAGCCCGTCACTGCCCGCAGGATCCACCATGCCCATTCCTGCAGCGTGAGAATGTGAAGGAGCGGGACCACCGATGCGATGGCGACCATCGCGGTGAAGACGCGTATGTGGCCGACGGGGCGCACCAGGTGTGCCGTGGTGAGGCAGCCCACGACGAAGCCGATGAAATAGCTCGACCCCATGATGCCGATCGACAGGGCGGGAAACGCTTCGGCTTCTGCCCGCAGAGGCAGGAGCGTCGTCTGCAGCCCGTTTCCGGTGAGCAGAATGGTGGCGCTGAGAAGCAGAGCGCCGAGTTGCGCGATGATAGCCAAGTGCCGTCTCCCCACAAAAGGTGTTCCGGGCTCCGCCGAGGCGCGTGCCCGAATTTTTACGTAACAGGAAGGGCAAATATCTTCGGCCGGATCGGTTCCGGCAACCCGGGACCGCTGGTACTACCGGCTCGGCAAGGCAGGTAGAACCCGTCTCGTCGATATGCCGGTGGTCTCGTTCGCGGATCTTCCCCGCAATTGCAGCTCGGCATTGCATGCACCGAGGTCCGTACGGCCGCCGGAAGACGGAATGCTGGCGCAGGCAGGCATACGGCCGGGCGCAGCTCTCGCGCTGGGCGAGGTGGCGCTAATAGACGAAAAAGGAGCCGACCAGGAAAGCCAGCGAGGTCGCGATGACGAGAAGAAGGGCGACGACCCACACGGCCATTCTGCGCCTGGCAAAGCCCGCCCGATACTCGTCTTGGTTGTCGTCTTTTTCCGCAGAACTTGTACGCTCCGTCTGCACGCCGCTTCCTCCTACGCCGGCGCCTTGTTGGTCGCTCCGACGCTGGTGACTGTCGCTGGGTTGGTATTGTCCAACTTTAGAGAGCCAGCATCATTCCTGCAATGATGAAGATCAGTGACAGGAAGGCGGCTGCGAGCAGGATCAGCAACAGCGGTTTCATCGAAGGCAACGGTGCGCGAACAATTCCGCCTGACGATAGGGCGGATGTGCGGCGCGGCAATGCCGCTTGTCGATCACCGCTTCAAAAACGCCTTGCCTTATCGATAAGCGTAGTCTTGCTGCACGCCGGTAGCGCCGGGGTTGTTCAAACCGCATCGCCAGCCTTCAGATCTTGAGATCGGAAACGCCCGCGTCGATATGCGGAGCCCAGAAGGCCACGCTTTCGGCGATTTGCGGAATGACCTGGCGGTCGTCGGGCTCCCGTTCCTTGAAGGAGAGCTCCAGGCAGATCTCGTTGTCCTCGGCACCGCCCTCGCCGAGCGCCGCGAGCAGGGGCTCGGGCTGGATGCGGCCCCTGGCATTGAACTCGGCGGTGAAGGGGCGGTGCCCGCCCTTGTCCATCAGCGACTGCTTGATGTGGATGATGGGGCTCACCTTTGGAACCGCGCGCGCCCAGGCATAGGGGTCGTAGTCGTCCGCCTCGGGCGAGGTGACGTCGCCGTGATCGATGTCGGCCATCATCCACATCGGGACGGCCATGTTGGCCGCGGAGAGACGCTCCTGCAGGGCCATGCACGCGGCTATCGTCTCGCCGAACTCCCGGCCGATGCTCATGGGTTCCCAGAACACGTAGGCGAGCCCCGCCCCCTTGGCATGCTCGGCGACTTCCGCCCAGCAGTCGATGGCGACCCGGATCAGTTCCTCGCGGCGGGCGGGGTCGTCATAGTCGCGATAGGTGAAGATGGCGAACTGCGTGCCGATGGAGGTTCCGCCCAGATCGGCGATAATATCGGCGAAGGTCTTGAACCATTCGACGTAGTAGCGCCGCACGTCCCGGTCTGGGTGGCCGAAGTGGTTGAGTCGCCCGTAAGGGCCGGTCATGCCCGAGGTGACGTGCACGCCGGTGCGGTCGAGCGCGCGGCCCATCTCCCGCGTGAGCCTGCGGATGAGCGAAGACGGCCAGGACGGGTTGATGAATTCGTGGGTGAGCTGCAGATCGCGCACGCGCAGCTTCCGGGCGACGGTGTCGATAAGATCGTCCGGCTCGGCAAAGCGGTTCACCAGCGGATTGGCGTTGAGGGAGAGTGTCAGTGGCATGTCAGGCGGCCTCACGCATTTCGGCGGTGAACCAGTCGGCGAATTCGGCCTGCTCGGCCTCGGACAAATGCAGGCGGTGTTTTGTGCGCCGCCACAGAACGGCCTCCGCTGTCATCGCCCATTCGGTGTTCACGAGGTAGCGCACCTCGGCCTCGTAGAGATCGCCGCCGAAATGGCGTCCCAGGCCTCCGAGCGAAGTTGCCTTCCCGACGATCTGGGCAATACGGGTGCCGTAGAGCCGCGTGTAATGGTGGAGCAAGGAGCGGGGCATCCACGGATATTCCGCCTTGATCCGCGCGCGGAAGCTCTCGAAATCGGCCTTTTCGATATCTCCGCCGGGCAGCGGCATGGCATGGGTCCAGTCCTTGTCCATTTGCGGGAAAAACCTCTGGAGCTTGCCGAGGCCGCGCTCGGCCAGTTCGCGGAAAGTCGTGATTTTGCCGCCGAACACGTTGAGGAGCGGTGCGCCGTCCTTTTCATCGAGATCGAAGACGTAGTCGCGCGTAACCGCCGAGGGGTTGCCCTGGCCGTCGTCGAAGAGCGGCCTGACGCCGGAAAAGGCGGTCAGCACATCCTCGCGGCGGAGCTTTTCCTTGAAGTAGCGATTGACCGCGGCAAGCAGGTATTCGATCTCGTTCTCGTCAGCGCTCACCTGTTCGGCCGCACCCTCATAGGCGATGTCCGTCGTGCCGATCAGCGCCTTGTCGCCTTCATAGGGGTTGATGAAGATGACGCGCTTATCGTGGTTCTGGACGAGATAGGCATTCGCCCCCTCCCAGAACTTGGGCACGATGATGTGGCTTCCCTTGACCAGCCGCACATTACGGGCCGAGTTCGCCCCGGCTACCCGCTGCACCACATCCTTGACCCAGGGGCCGGCCGCATTGACCAGAACCTTCGCGCGGAATTCGCGGGTTTCCCCCGTTTGCGTGTTCCGGGTCGTCACGGTCCAGGCGCCGTTCTCCCGCCGCGCGGAAATGCAGGGCGTCCGCGTCAGCACGGTCGCGCCGCGTTCTGCCGCGTCGACCGCGTTGAGCACGACGAGTCGCGCGTCGTCCACCCAGCAGTCGGAATATTCGAAGGCGCGGGTATATTTATCGAGGAGCGGCGCGCCCTCCGGTGCGCGGCGCAGGTCGAGCGTGCGGGTTCCGGGAAGCTTCTCGCGTCCGCCGAGATGGTCGTAGAGAAAGAGGCCCAGCCGCACGAGCCAGGCGGGCCGATCCTCGGGCGAATGCGGCAGGACGAAGCGCATGGGCCAGATGATGTGCGGCGCCGCGTTCATGAGGACCTCGCGCTCGATCAGCGCCTCACGGACCAGCCGGAACTCGTAATATTCCAGGTAGCGCAAGCCGCCGTGCACGAGCTTGCCCGAGCGCGACGACGTGCCCTCGCCAAGATCGTCCTTCTCGCACAGCACCACCGATAGCCCGCGGCCGGCCGCGTCGCGCGCTATCCCCGCGCCGTTGACGCCGCCGCCGACGACGAAGAGATCCACCATGTCTTTTTTACTCATCCTAGCCTCTTTGCGCTCTGCTGGCCGCGTCGAGCGTCATCTGTGTCTGTTCTTCCTGTGCGTCGGCGCCGAGCGCGGCGCGATGCGCGGCAAGGCTGTCCCAAACGGGAGAGAGCGCCTGGCGCGCCGAGACATAGGCGGGAAACAATCCCTCATAGATCTCTACCAGTGTTGGATCGGGCGCTTCCGCCGGGCCCAGGAGCGGCTTCACCCATTCGGCGATGCAGGCATCCATGTCCCGATAGACCCCGGTCGCGACCGCCGCCATCATGGCACAGCCCGCCGCACCCGCTTCCTCGCGGGCCGAGACGCGAACCGGTGCGGCAACACAAGCCGCCAGAACCGCGCGCAGGGCGGCGGAACGGGCCGCCCCGCCCGTCAGGCGCAATTCGGCGGGCATCGGGCCCATCGCCGCGTAACAGTCGCGCGCCGCCATGCCGAGGCCCTCGACCACACCGCGTAGAAGGTCGGAAAAACGGTGATGCGCTGAAAGGCCGATGAAGCCCGCCCGTGCATCGGCATTGACGAACGGCCCCCGCTCGCCGGCTTCCGAGATATAGGGGTGATAGAGCAGGGCGCCCGGGCGCGAGCGGCCCATCCAGCCCTCGATGCGGTCGACGAGATCCTTGTAGGAATGTTCGTGCCCCGTCTCGCTCATCAGGTCCGCGGCAACGCGGAGCACCCAGTCGATGTTGAGTGTAGCCGCCATATTCGTTTGCACCTGGGTGACGAGCCCCGGCACGGGCAGGCAGATGATGTAGCCCGTCCGCTCCTCGTTGAGGTGTACCGCGTCGGCGCGGACGGCCCGCATGTGAACACCCGTCGAGCCAACGGTCGAGCAGGCGGCGTTTTCGTCTCCCGTGTGAACCCCGGCTCCGAGTGCGGTCATGACCATGTCGACATAGCCGAGGCAGACCGGCGTGCCGGCGCTGAGGCCGGTCGCTTCCGCAGCGGCCTGCGTGAGCGGATGGGTGGTCTGCGTGCCTTCAACGATCTCCGGGAGGAGTTCGCGTCGCCGTGTCAGGCCGAGCGCTTCGATCACCGTATCGTCATAGGCGCGGGTGCGAAAATTGCCGAAGGTGAAAGACGCTTCGGAAGGATCGGTGGCGCGAATGCCGGTGAGGTTCAGATAGAGCCAGTCCTTGCAGTGCAGCGCGACTTCCGCCCGGTCGAGGATCTCGGGGACCATGGCGTCCATATGGGCCATCTGCGCGCCCTGCTGGCAGGTGTTGAGGCCCGTGCCAGTCGCTGCGAACCGCACCTGGTCGGCCGCATCCGCGGCAAGGCGGCGCACGGTCGGCGCGG
>NZ_JBHSUM010000109.1:0-13939 GCF_042660605.1 Nitratireductor sp. GCM10026969 | reverse complement strand
CGTCACATTGGTGAGCGTCACATTGCCCTCGTTGTAGACGGTGACCGTGTAGGCGACCGTCTCGCCCGCCTCGGCAAGGTCGTCGTCGTCGGCGTCGACGAAGGCGCCCGTCATCTCCAGCCGCACGGCAGGCTTCTGCTGGAACGCGATCACCGTCGGGCCGGTGCCGCCCGCGGCGTGCGAGTCGGCCATCACCGCCGTGCCGTCGGGGGCGGTGCCGTGCACCGTGGCGGTGTTCTCGAAATGCCCGCGGTCGATATCGGCGGCCGTGATCGTGTAGGTGGCGGTGAAGGTGGTGTCGTCGCGCTCCTGCGCTTCCAGGCGCGCCAGCGGCCCGCCCGAAACGTCCGCCTTGTCGTCGTCGATGGTGATGCCGGTGAGCGTCACATTGCCGGTGTTGGTGACGGTGAAGGCGTAGGTGAGGGTCTCGCCGACATCGGCGTAGCCGTTCTCGCTGGTGTCCGCGAGTTCCACGGTCTTGACGAGGTCCAGCTCCGGCTGCTGGTCGAGCACCAGCCGCGTCGGGTCGTCGGGATAATGGTCGCCGTCCTGATCCTGGTCGGTCGGGTCGGCCGGGTCGTCCGACAGCGCCGTGACCCGCGTGCCGCGCGGCGAGACGGCGGTGGCGGTGGCCTGGTTGACCACCTCGCCGGCGTCGATGTCGGCCTGGGTGAGGGTATGGGTGGCGGTGAAGCTGGTCGCGTCGGGCGCGGCATCGGAGGCCAGCGTGATCGGGCCGCCGGAAACGGTCGCCTTGGAATCGCTGACCGTGATGTCCGACAGCGTCACATTGCCTACGTTCTCGACGGTGAAGACATAGGTGACGGTCTCGCCCACCTTGGCCACTTGGTCGTCATCCTCGTCGTTGAAGTGGGCCTGCTTCTTCAGGGTGAGCGCGGCGTTCTCGGCCACCGGGAAGACGGTCGGCCCCGCCCCGTCCGCCGAGCGCGAAGCGAAATCGTGAGCGTCGCCGTCCGGATCGAAGGCTGTCAGCGTCGCGGAATTGCGGATCTCGCCGGCGTCGATGTCGGCCTGGGTGACCGTGTAGCTGGCCGAAAAGGTGGTGCTGTCGGTCGCCCCCGGCGCCAGGCTGGCCAGCGGCCCGCCCTGGACGGTGGCCCTGTCGTCGCTGACGGTGAGGTTCGACAGCGTCACATTGCCCGTGTTCTCGATCGTGAAGGCGTAGTCGATCGTCTCGCCGACATCGGCAAAACCGTCGCCGTCGCCGTTCAGCGTGGCTTCCTTGAGGAAGTCGGCGGCGATGTCCTGTCCAAGGACCACCACCGTCGGATCGTCCGGCTCCCCGTCCCCTTCCGCATCCGCATCCGCCGCCTCGTCCGGATCGTCCGAAAGATCGGTCAGCGCACCGCTGGAAGCCTGCGCATGCGCCGTCGCCTGGTTCTCCAGCCGGCCCAAATCAATGTCAGCCTGCGTCAGCGTGTAGGTGAGCGAGAACGTCTCCACCGCACCCGATGCCAGGCTGGCGAAGGTGTTCGGGATCGTCAGCATCGGATCGGTGAAGCTGACGTTGGTCAGTTCCACCCCGCCGGTGTTCTCCACCTCGAAGGCGTATTCGACCGTCTCGCCCGCGTCCGCCTCTTCGTTGCCGTCCGCGTCGACGAGCCGGGCGGATTTGCGCAACTCGAGATGCTCGTCGAGAATCGTGTAGACCGACGTGGTGCGCGCGCCGTCACCGCAAGTCTGGGTGCTGAAGAGGAGATAGTCGTCCGGCCGTTCGACCAGATGGATGACGATCGTCTCGAACTCCTCGTCGAGAGCGTCATCGATGATCTGCATGCCCAGCGGAATGCGGTCGCCGGCATAAACCCCCGGATCGATGACGACGGTGAAATCCTCCGTCCCGCTCGGTGTCGTGAAGTCGTCGCCCAGCGTTGCCGTCCCGCCGCCCACTTCCACCGACACCTCGACTTGCAGGGGCGCGGTGACGTTGCCGCTCACCAGAAGCTGCGGCAGAGCCGCATCCGGCTCGTGCTCCACCCCCGACCGGTCGCTCTCCAACTCAATGACCGGGTGCATGGTGAGCTGGATGTCATCCAGAAAATTGCCGAAGTCCGTATTCCCGTCGGCGGTCGATATGGCTTCAAAGCCAATCTGCTGGGTACCGGCCGCGCCGCTCCAGACGAGCGTTCCATTGTAGTCGTACCAGCTGTTGGGCCCTGGGTTGGCATGACACTCGTTCTGGGAAATGTTGCCCTCGACGAAGCACTCGTCGATGCCCCCTGTGCCCGAATTCCCCGTACCGACACGCACGACCTCGTTGCTGTTCCCGTCCCCCAGCTTGAATTCCATGACGTCGGTGCCGGCATGGCCGCGATGGCTGAAGCGCCAGTGGATGTCGTCCCCCGGCAACAGACAGACAGACTGATAGATTCGGGAAGCATTCGCGTTGGCGTTCAACTCGGCATACTGACCTCCGCTGCGCGCGGGGAAGCCGTGTCGACCGCTCTGCTGTAATTCGATCAGGGGTCCATTCCCCGAGCCGCAGTGCCCCCCTCCGGGCGGATGCGTCGTCTCCCAGCCCGGAACCGAATCACTCGCAAGCCAAACCCAATCGCCGCAGGTCTGGGGCTCTTCGAACCCCAGATTGAGGAAGCTGCGCTGGATCTGCGCCTCCGCCTGTGTCGTCGCGCCGACAAGCATGAAGGCGGCGGCGACCGCCGCGGCACGAAAGGTGCTTCGCACGGCCCGCATCCACGATGCCGATCCGCCGCTTCGCGCGTCCCCGCACCGCAAAGGCTCCACTGCGTTGCGTGTCTCGACCATGGAGGAAAGGTGGCTTACGTGTGCTGTCGGCATGGAATATCCCGTTGACTTGATGTGGCGACGGATGCCCGGAGCGGGCGTACACATGTACGGAGAACGGGTACGAGACGGCGCCTCCTGGAAACGAAGCGCAGGAAATCGGCCTCAGGATAGAAAGGGAGCGGCGTTTACGTCAGTTTCAAAGACGTATGTTTACGGAAACATGGAGGTATCCGACGCGCTGGCCCCGCCGGCCAGCACGCTTCCAGGCATTTCGCGGTTCGGGCAGGCGGGCTATAAGAGCTTCACCGAGGCCGCACCGGCACCTGCTTGAGAAGAGGCCATGTTCAAGAAGATCCTGATCGCCAACCGCGGCGAGATTGCAGTTCGCATCATCCGCACCGCGCAACGGCTGGGGATTGCGACGGTGGCGGTCCATTCGGACGCGGACGCGGACGCGCCGGCGCTGCACGTGGCGATGGCGGACGAGGCCGTTCACATCGGCCCCTCACCCGCGAACGAAAGCTATCTCGACGGCTCGCGCATCATCGCCGCCGCACAGGCCACCGGGGCGGAGGCGGTCCACCCCGGTTACGGTTTCCTGTCGGAGAACCCCGATTTCGTGGAGGCGGTGGAACGGGCCGGGCTCGTCTTCATCGGCCCTTCGGCGAGCGCGGTTCGCGCGATGGGCTTGAAGGACGCAGCCAAGCGGCTGATGGAGAAGGCCGGCGTGCCGGTGGTGCCCGGTTATCACGGCGAGGCGCAGGAACTGGTGGTGCTGGCCACGAAGGCGCGCGAGATCGGCTATCCGGTGCTCATCAAGGCACGCGCCGGCGGCGGCGGCAAGGGCATGCGGCGCGTCGACGACCCCGACCGCTTCTCCGAGGCTCTCGCCGGAGCTAAGCGCGAGGCGAAGGCGGCCTTCGGCGACGCGCGCGTGATCGTGGAGAAGCTGGTCGAGAAGCCGCGCCACATCGAATGCCAGGTCTTCGGCGACCGCCACGGCAACGTGGTGCACCTTTTCGAGCGCGACTGCTCGGCCCAGCGCCGGCACCAGAAGGTTGTGGAGGAGGCTCCCGCCCCCGGCATGACGCGGGCCATGCGCATGGCGATGACGGATGCGGCGGTAAAGGCGGCGCAGGCGATCGGCTATCGCGGTGCCGGCACGGTGGAGTTCATCGCCGATGCCTCCAAGGGGCTGAAGCCCGACCGCTTCTGGTTCATGGAAATGAATACACGGCTGCAGGTGGAGCATCCGGTCACCGAGATGGTGACGGGTGTGGACCTGGTGGAGTGGCAGTTGCGTGTGGCGGCGGGCGAGGCGCTTCCCCTTCCCCAGGAGGCCATTGCGCTCCAGGGCCATGCGATCGAGGCACGGCTCTACGCGGAGGATCCGACGCGCGATTTCCTGCCGGCGACCGGCCGGCTCTACCACCTGCGTTTTCCGGAACGGCTGGACGGCGCCAATCTGCGCATCGATACAGGCGTGCGTGCGGGGGATATCGTCTCGCCCCATTACGACCCGATGATCGCCAAGCTGATCGTTCACGCGGGCGACCGCGAACATGCGCTTGCCGGGCTGCGCACGGCGCTCGGCGAGACACGGATCGCCGGTTGCACGGTTAATGCGGGTTTCCTGGCGCGGCTGATCGACGATCCCGACTTCGCGGCGGGCCAGTTCGACACCGGATTGATCGAACGCCACCGGGAAGCGCTGATCCGGGTGGCAGAGCCGGACGGAAAGACGGTGGCGCAGGCTGCGCTCGCAGCCTCCGGCGCCGCCTATCGGCCCGAGGCCGCGGATCCGTTCGAGGCGATCTCGGCCTATGCCCACTATCATCCGCCCGCGCACCGGCGCACCATCCATCATGGCGGGCGGGCGCTGCCGCATGCGATCACCGGGCTTGGCGACGGGCGCTTTGCGGTGTTGCTGGAGGGTACCAAGGACGCGGTGACACTGTCGCCGGCGGCGGATCCGGAAACGGCCGCGTGGCCGGGACACGTGACGCTGTTCAAGGGCGCCGATAGCCATACCTTCGCACTGCAAGACCCGTTGGAAGACGCCGAGGCGGCGAGCGGCGGTGAAAGCCTGCGCGCGCCGATGCCGGGGCTCGTCAAGCTGGTCCGCGCCACCGCTGGGGAAAAGGTCAAAGTGGGACAGCCGCTCCTGGTGCTCGAGGCGATGAAGATGGAGCACACGGTCACCGCGCCGCATGACGGGATCATCGCAGAGATCGCCGTCGAGGGTGCCCAGGTGAGCGACGGGACGGTGCTGGTGCGGTTTGCCGAAGCGGACATGCCGTCCAGGGGTGGACGGACGGAGAACTAAGGTGGGACGAATGCAGCGGGATTGCCGGGCGTGCCTTCGCCCTCGCGCTTCGACAGGCTCAGAATGAGGACGAAAGCAGGCCGGCGTCCTGCAGGTTTCAACGTTGGAACTGCGGCACAACACGAGCCCTCATGGTGAGCCAGTCGAACCACCAAGACGGGCTGCCGTGAACATAGGATAACGCCGCGCCGGCGCTCGGCCGGTCGCGGCGTTCTTCAGCAGCGTATCCCTTGTCCGCCCGCCCTTTCGTCGCCAGCGGACGATACGTGCCGGCGCCCCCGCACTACCCGGTGTTCTCAGTGGGTCGTCATCCATTCGCGCGCCGCGCGCAGGGCGCGGGCGATGTCGGCCTTGGACATGCCTGCCGCGAGTTCGGAGCGCATTTCGGCGGCGCGGCCGGAGCCCTTGATCGCGGCGATGTTGAACCATTTGTGGGCGGCGACCAGGTCGACATCGCAGTCACGCCCGGTCGCATACATCATGCCGAGTTGGAAAAGAACGTCGGCCTGCGTACCGGCGCCGATCGCGCCGGAAGCTGCCTCATGAAAATCGAAACGCGCCATTTCAAATCCCCGTTTTCACCCTGAGAGCGGCCCGCCATCTTGTTGTTTGTAGCGATGCTGCGATGGTTTCGAAGGATGACGCCGAGGCTTGAAATCGCCGTTAAATAGCTTGATTAATTTGAAGAAAACAAAGTTCAAACATTCGGTAAATGGGCGGAATCCGTTAAGGATGGAAACCCCCGGCAACGCCGGTGTTTGAAAGTGGGCGCCCGGCAAAAAGTTAACGCCCGCGTCAACCCTTTGCTAACCACGACAAAAGCCGCAACGGCGTAAATGCTTCACCGGAGGCACCGGCCAACCGGGACAAAAGCTTCCCCGAGGCGGTCAAGTCCTTTATCCTTACGTGTGCGTAAGCTGGGGAGAAAAGCATGTTCCGCAACACGCTCCTTCTGGCGGCGCTCCTGGCGGTATCGGCCGGGCCAGCGCTTGCCGATCCGATCGAAGGACGGTGGAAGACGCGGTCCGGCAACACCGCCGAGATCGCCGCCTGCGGCCAGGCCTTCTGCATCACGCTCAGGAGCGGGCCCCATGCCGGCAAGGCGGTCGGGCGCTTCGAGGCGCAAGCCGACGGCAGCTATTCCGGCACGGTGACGGACCCGAAGAACGGCAAGACCTACAAGGGCAAGGGAAGCCTGGAGGGGGACGTCTTCACCATGGGCGGCTGTGTGCTGGGCGGCCTCATCTGCCGCAACGAGCGCTGGTCGCGGCTATAGCGGTTCGGCCCCTTCGGGGAAATTTGCGAGAGGCAGCAAGAGCGTGGCGATGCCGCGCGCGATTACGCGCGCGCTCGTGCCGAACTGTCCGGCGGGACGATCCGGCGAACGGCCGCCCCGCCCCTGCTTCCCGTCAGGCGCGGGCGCGCTGCCCGAAGAGGACCTTCTTGGCCTCCTCGTCCTCAGCGATGTTGCGGCGATGTTCCTGGCCGACGGCGAGGCCGCGCTCCACGGCGGGCCGCGCCGTCACTGTTTCGAACCAGCGCTTCAGATGGGGGAAGTCGTTCAGGTCCTGTCCCTGGTTCTCGTGCGGCTTGATCCAGCCGACGGAAGCGATATCGGCGATGGAATAGTCGCCCGCCAGATACTCACGGTCGGCCAGCCGCTTGTTCATGACGCCGTAGAGGCGATTGCACTCGTTCGTGTAGCGCTCGATGGCGTAGGGAACCTTTTCCGGTGCGTACTGGCGAAAATGGTGTGCCTGGCCGGCCATGGGTCCCAGACCGCCGACCTGCCAGAAAAGCCATTGCTCGATTTCGACGCGCTGCCGCTCGTCGGTGGGATAGAAACGGCCGAACTTGCGGCCGAGATACTGCAGGATGGCGCCGGATTCAAAGATCGAGATCGGCTCTCCCCCCGGTCCCTCGGGATCGATGATGGCGGGCATGCGGTTGTTGGGTGAAATTTTGAGAAACTCCGGCCGGAACTGCTCGCCGCGGCCGATATTGACGTAGTGCACCTCGTACGGCACCCCGAGCTCCTCCAGCATGATGCTGACCTTCCAGCCGTTGGGAGTCGGCCAGTAGTGGAGCTCTATGGGGCGGTTTTGGGCTGTCATTCGCTGTCTCCGTTTTTCTCGAAGCGTGCGGATCGCGTGGAACGGCCCCGGCCTTCGCCGGCGCACACTCCTGCTTCCAACCCACCTCATATGAGCACTCGTGCCCGGTAATCAAATTGAACCGGTCATGAACGCGCGTCTCAGCACCGGTTCAGTGCGCCTCGGGCAATATGGCCAGCATGATCGAGGAAACGCCTTCATGCTGACGCGCTGCTTCACCGCCATCTGCCTGGGAACATCCCTCATGGGCATGGCAGCCGCCATCTTCGCGGCACAGGCCGGCCGGCACGGCGCGCCCGGGATGGAGACGTTTCCCTGCAATGTCGAACAGGGGATCCGGTGCCCTTCGCAAGAAGCGCCCGGCCCCGCCTACAGGGGCGGAAATCATGACTGACACGCTTTTACAGGTCTCGCGCGCGGCACCAAGAGCCCTGGTTTTCCTTTCGTTACTGGTGTTGCCGGTCATCGCCATGGGCAGCGTGCACGGCGGCGAGGAGGACATCATCGCCGGCAGCTACAAAGCCTCGAACGGCGCCGGGCTCGTGCTGGTGATCAGCCTGAAGCGCGCCCGCTGATTGTGCCTCGAAACGGGCGCATAGACTTCCTATAATGGGTTATGGACAAGCGAATCTATCCAAAGCCCATCGAGACCATAGAAAGCCCCGAGCCGATCGCACGGGAGAGCTTTCACGACGCGCGCAGCGCCGTTGACGCGCTCAGGGCGATCTATGAGCGCAACACCGCCTTCCTGCGTGCAGCGTTCGACGACATCGCCGCGACCGGGCGGTGCGACCGCCGCTACCGTGCCTTCTATCCCGAGATCAGCGTCTCGACCTCCTCCTTCGCTCAGATCGACACGCGGCTGGCCTACGGACATGTGCCGACTCCCGGAGTCTACACGGCGACGGTGACGCGTCCGGATCTTTTCGACACCTATCTGATGGACCAACTCGAGCTCATCATCCGCAATCACGGTGTGCCGGTGACGGTCACCGAATCGGAGACCCCGATCCCCCTTCACTTCGCCTTTCTCAAGGATACCTACGTCGAAGCCTCGCTGCCCGACCGGCTGAAGCGGCCGCTCCGGGACCTTTTCGACGTGCCGGATCTCGGCGCCATGGACGACGATATCGTCAACGGCACCTATGATCCGGGACCCGGCGAGCCGATGCCGCTTGCGCCCTTCACAGCCCCGCGCATGGATTTCTCCCTGCACCGCCTGTCACACTACACGGCGACGGCGGCCGAGCATTTCCAGAATTTCGTCCTGTTCACCAACTACCAGTTCTACATCGACGAATTCTGTGCCTATGCACGCGCGGCGATGGCGGCAGGCGGAGAAGGCTACGAATCCTTCGTCGAACCGGGCAACATCGTCACCCTGGCGGGCGAGGAAGCACCACGCGATGCCATGCAGCGCATGCCGCAAATGCCGGCCTATCACCTGAAAAGAAGCGACCATTGCGGGATCACCATGGTCAATATCGGGGTGGGTCCGTCGAACGCCAAGACGATCACCGACCACATCGCGGTGCTGCGCCCGCATGCCTGGCTGATGCTCGGCCATTGCGCCGGCCTGCGCCACACGCAGGCCTTGGGAGATTATGTGCTGGCGCACGCCTATGTGCGCGAGGACCACGTGCTGGACGACGATCTGCCGGTATGGGTGCCGCTGCCCGCGCTTGCCGAGGTGCAGGTGGCGCTGCAGGAGGCTGTGGCCGAGATTACCGGCCTTTCCGGCTATGAATTGAAGCGCATCATGCGCACCGGCACCGTGGCTACCATCGACAACCGCAACTGGGAGCTTCGCGACCAGCGCGGGCCGGTGCAGCGCCTGTCACAGTCGCGCGCCATCGCGCTCGACATGGAATCGGCGACGATCGCCGCCAACGGCTTCCGTTTCCGGGTCCCCTACGGCACGCTCCTGTGCGTCTCCGACAAGCCGCTCCACGGCGAGTTGAAGCTGCCGGGCATGGCCACGGACTTCTACAAGCGGCAGGTCGCGCAACATCTGAAGATCGGCATCCGGGCCGTTGAAAAGCTCGCCGCCATGCCACCGGAGAGGCTGCATTCGCGCAAGCTGCGCAGCTTTTCGGAAACGGCTTTCCAGTAGGTGTGGCAGCCTTGTCCGCAGGCACAGTGGCAAAGGTCTCTCACCGTGGCGCCTGAGGCCTCGGCGCGCCGCACCGGTCGCGGGCTGGCCGCCCCCTTGCTGGCGCTCTGCGCCACGCTGCCGACCTTGCCGCTTGTGATGGGCTATTGGGGGGCGCTGCATCCGGCCTTCGATGCGCTGGTGCATTTCCGCATCCATCTGGCCGCCGTGGTCGTGCTCGCGGGCCTGCCGCTCCTTCTTTTCCGGGGCTGGCGGCGGATCGGTCTCACCGCGATGGTTCTCGGCCTGACCGCCATTGCCACGACGGTCGCCCTGCCGATCCGCGACGTGCAAGCCTGGGCAGGCGTCGAGCCAGCCAATGGGGCGCGCTACCGGCTTCTGCAGCTCAACCTTCGTTATGACAACCGCACACCGAAACAGGTGCTTTCGCTCATCGGCCGCGTGGAGCCGGACGTGATCACGCTGGAGGAGGTCTCCGCCATGTGGCGCGAGGAGATCGCGCTTCTGCGGCACGCCTATCCGCACCAGATCGTCTGTCCGCCCCCCACGCCGGTCGGCGGGGTTGCCATCCTGTCGCGCAGGCCGTTCCTGCACCCGTCGCGGGCGCAATGTCTGGACCGCGGGGCGCTGGCGATTGCCACGGTGAATTTCGGCGGCACGGCGATCGACGTCGCCGCACTTCACCTCGGCTGGCCGTGGCCCTTCGAACAACCCTGGCAGATCCCGCGTGTTTCGGCGGCGCTTCAGCAACTCAGCGAGACCGCCATTCTGGCCGGCGATCTGAACGCCGTTCCCTGGAGCATGACCGCGCGACGGATAGCGGCGGCGGGAGGGCTCGCCCGGCTGGAAGCGATCGGCCCCTCGTGGCTCGCACGACCATTGCCGAACGCATTAAGGCGCACGGTCGGCCTGCCGATCGACAACATCCTCGTGAAGGGCAGGCTTGTGCCACTCGACACCCGGCGGCTCGACGATGTCGGGTCGGACCACCTGCCGGTGCTCCTGGAGTTCTCCGTGCAGCCCGACACCACACCGCGCAAGATGATGCAGGCCCGGTCAGAGCAATAGGGGGACAAGGCAGCAAGCCAACAGGTTCGGGCGAGTTGCGTCCCCGACTGCTCCACTCTCACCTACCCACCTTACATGTTCTGATAGACCGGCCCCTCGCCGCCCTGCGGGGGCACCCAGTTGATGTTCTGGTTCGGGTCCTTGATGTCGCAGGTCTTGCAGTGCACGCAGTTCTGCGCGTTGATGACGAAGCGGGCATGGACATTTTCGGTCGCGGGGCCGCCCTTTTCGGCAGCGCCCGGCCCGCCGGCGAGCGCATTGCCGTCATCGTCCACCCATTCGTAGACCGCGGCCGGACAGTAGCGGGTCGAGGGGCCGGCGAAGATCGAGAACTCCGATGCCTCCTGTAGCTCCATGTCCTTCACCTGAAGGTGCACGGGCTGGTCCTCCTCGTGGTTGGTGTTAGACAGGAACACCGAGGACAAGCGGTCGAAGGTCAGCACACCGTCGGGCTTGGGGTAGTCGATGGGCCGGTGTTTTTCCGCCGGCTCCAGCGTCTCGTGGTCCGGCTTGCCATGGCCGAGCGTGCCGAGCGGGGAGAAGCCGAAGAGGCTGTTCATCCACATATCGAAACCGCCGATGCCGACGCCGAGCCAGGTGCCGAAGCGCGACCACAGCGGCTTGACGTTGCGCACCTTCTTCAGGTCGCGGCCGATGTCGGAAGTGCGCCAGGCCTCCGCATAGGCGGACAGCTCGTCATTGGCACGACCGGCGGCAATCGCCTCGGCCACATGCTCGGCCGCCAGCATTCCCGACAGCATCGCGTTATGCGAGCCCTTGATGCGCGGGACGTTCACGAGGCCGGCCGAGCAGCCCACCAGGACGCCGCCCGGGAACGCCATCTTCGGCACGGACTGGAAGCCGCCCTCGGTGATGGCGCGCGCGCCATAGGAGATGCGTTTTCCCCCCTCGAAGGTGCCGCGAATGGCGGGGTGCGTCTTGAAGCGCTGAAACTCCTCGAAGGGCGCCAGGTAGGGGTTCTTGTAATTGAGGTGGATGACGAATCCGACCGCGACGAGGTTGTCGTCGAAATGGTAGAGGAAGGAGCCGCCGCCCGTTCCGGAATCGAGCGGCCAACCAAAGGAGTGCTGCACAAGGCCGGGGCGGTGGTTTTCCGGCTTGACCTCCCACAGCTCCTTGAGGCCGATCCCGTATTTCTGCGGCTCGCGGCCTGCGGCAAGCCCGAAGCGGGCGATGAGTTCCTTGGCCAGCGAACCGCGCGCACCCTCGCCGATCAGCACGTATTTGCCCAGGAGCGCCATGCCGGGCTGATAGTTGGGGCCGTGGGAGCCGTCGCGCTCGACGCCGAGATCGCCGGTGGCGACGCCGATGACCGCGCCGTCGTCGTTATAGAGGACCTCGGCGGCGGCAAAGCCCGGATAGATCTCGACGCCCAGGGCCTCGGCCTTGTCGGCCAGCCAGCGGCAGACATTGCCCAGCGAGACGATGTAGTTGCCGTGGTTGTTCATCAGCGGCGGCATGAGCGTGTTGGGGATCCGCATCGAGCCTGCCGGTCCGAGCACCAGGAACTGGTCATCGGTGACGGGCGTCTTGAAGGGGTGGTCGGCTTCCTCGCGCCAGCCGGGCAGCAGCCGGTCGATGCCGATCGGATCGACCACCGCGCCGGAAAGGATGTGCGCGCCAACCTCGCCGCCTTTTTCGAGCACCACGATGGAAAGTTCCGGTTCGAGCTGTTTCAGCCTGATCGATGCGGCAAGCCCCGCCGGTCCGGCGCCGACAATCACCACATCGAACTCCATGCTTTCGCGTTCGCTCATTCATTCCTCCACGGTCGCCACGATTGGCTGCCTTCACCCGGCCCGGCTATAGCGCATCGAACGGCGCTGCGAAACAATCGGGGTGCGGCGGATCCATCATGCGAGACATCCGGACCTACCGCTCAAGCCTGTATGCAGCCGGTATCGACCGCTCTTCCCAGCCGGCCCGCTCCAGCGCCGGCACACTGTCTTCCTCCCGCGGGTAACCGAGGCAGAGATAGCCGATGAAGGTCCAGCTCTCCGGCACCTCCAGCGTCGCGGCGATCTCCTGCGGATCGAGGATGGAAACCCAACCGAGCCCCACCCCTTCCGCCCTTGCAGCCAGCCAGAGCGTATAGACCGCCATCACGGTCGAGTATCCGATCATCTCGGGCATGGTGCGCCGGCCGAGGCCGTGGCCCTTGGACGTGGTGCGGTCGGCGAATACGGCGACATGGCAGGGCGCCTCGTCGAGACCCGCCAGCTTGAGACGCGCGTAGCGCGCCGCCCGTTCGCCAGGCTCGGCGGCAAGCGCCTCGGCGTTGCAGCGTTCGAAATTGCGCCTTACGGCGGCGCGTCGCCGTGCATTGCAGACGGTGACGAAACGCCACGGCTCACTAAGCCCGACAGAGGGAGCAAGGCAGGCGATGTTCAAAAGGCGCTCCAGAATACCATCGGGCAGCGGGTCAGGCCGGAAGCGGCGGACGTCGCGGCGCCAGACGAGAAGGGCCTGCAGCTTTTCCCGGAAGACGGCATCGAAGACGGGAGCGCCCGGCGGGAGAGGATCAGCAGAAGTATTCGCCATGTCGCTTGCCGCCCGCTCCATCCCGGTTGTCGTGCCGTAACCGTATTTGGATCGGCTGCAAAGTGCCAAGCGGCATGCGGAGAAATTCACCGAAGAGATTCCCGTAACGCCGGCGCCCGGCTATAATGAGCGGCACTGGCGCGCATGGAGGCCCGACCATGCCCGGTATCTTGCGACTTGCAGCCGCTTTCGCGGCGCTCTTCCTGCTGGGGGCGCAACCGGCGGACGATGGAAGCTGGCCAGCGGGCGGATTCTCCTTTTCCGACGAGTTGGGCGGTTTCCGGATCCTCGACGTCAGCGGCAGGGGCACGCGAGCAGAGCCGATCGTTCTCACGCAGGAGCTTTATTCGGCGAGCGCGGTGGTTATGGTGGTCCGTATTCCCGACCGGAGCGCTGCCCTCTCCACGCGGACGCGCACGGGCATGACGCTCTATCTGCAACTGAACACGCTCAACGCCAGCGGTCTTCCCTGGGTCGAGTTCGCCTTCGAGCTGCAAGCGCAACTGGGAATACCCAGCACCTTTGGCGACGGCCTTTCCTTCGATCAGGTCGCCAGAGAACCGACGACGATCGCCTCCGATCGCTTCGACCTTTACACCCGCGATTTCGAGCCCTCCGATCGCCTCCTCTTCCGACAAGGTCACGTCGATCCACGGCAGGAGGCGGTATTCTCCTTCCTCATCACCGATCTCACGCCGACATACCAGTTCCATCTCGTGCAGGATCCGCGCATTCCGTCTTCCTGAGCCCTTGCATTGCCGGGCAGAGCGGAAGACATTGCAGCCATGATGCCCGACGAACTCCTCGATCCCGCGCGATTGCGTGCGCTCCTGGCCTTCTATGCCGACGCCGGTGTCGACACCGCGCTCGAAGAGGAGCCGCAAAACCGGTTCGCCGAGGGGCCGCCTGCAAAACCGGAACCGCCATCGGCTGCGGCGGAAGCACGAGCGCCTTCGCGTGAAAGCGCGCCCAGCCGGCCGCGGCCGGCGG
>NZ_JBHSUM010000108.1:0-14141 GCF_042660605.1 Nitratireductor sp. GCM10026969 | reverse complement strand
ACGCAAAGCACCGCCGCGGGGATCCTTTCCCGCCGCGCCGCGCCCAGCCGCGCGCGGGCGACCAGTCCGTAGGCCGTCGAGAAGGGCCACAGGGCCCAGGCGCGCCAGTCCGACCTCTCCCACCAGAAGGGGGGCGCCTCGCTCGTCGCCATCGCTCAACCCCGCCCGCCGCCGCTACCCTGCAGACGGCTCTTGACGATGAGCGGATGGACGAAGGGTTCGAGTGCCACCAGTGTATGCGACAAGGCACCCGACATTTCGTGCACCGCCCGCCGGCCGGCGGCAATCATCGCGCCGCGCATCGCATCGTTGTTGAGCAGAAAGTTCACCGCGCCGGCCAGCATCTGCGTGTCGCGCACCAGCCGCGCCCCGCCGCGATCAAGCAGGCGGGCGTAGGAATCGCGGAAGTTCTGGACGTGAACGCCCGACAGGACCGCCGTGCCCAGCATGGCGGGCTCGATCGGGTTCTGCCCGCCCTCGCCCGTGAGCGAACGTCCCATGAAGGCAATCTCGGTCAACCGCAAGTAAAGTCCCATCTCTCCGATCGTATCGCCCAAAAGGATATCCGTCTGCGCTGTTATAGCCCCATTATCACTGCGGCAGGCGACACTGAGCCCCTTTTCGGCGAGGGCGGCCTTGATTGCCGGGGCGCGCTCGGGATGTCGAGGCACGATGATGGTAATGAGATCGGGACGGCGCCGGCGCAGCATCTTGTGAACATCCGCCGCCGCTTCCTCTTCCCCCGGATGGGTGGAGACCGCCGCCCACACCGGGCGGGTGCCCAGCATCCCTTTCAACCGGGCAAGCATGTCCGCGTCGACCGGCGGCATCGGCGTGTCCACCTTCAGGTTTCCCGAGACGGTGACCGGCCGTGCACCGAGGGCCCGGAAACGCTCGCCGTCGATTTCGGATTGGGCGACCACGTGGGCGAGATTCTCGAACAGCGCCTCGGCCAGGTAGGGTCGCCTGCGCCAACGCGCGAAGGAACGGTCGGACATGCGCCCGTTGACGAGCACCTGGGGCACGTGCCGAACGCCGAGCTCCAGGATGGTGACGGGCCAGATCTCCGATTCGGCCATGATGGCGAGATCGGGCGACCAATGGCTGAGAAAGCGGCTGACGGCCGGCTTCAGATCGAGCGGCACATACTGGTGAACGACGCGGTCGCCCAGCCGCTCCTCGGCGACACTCGCCGAGGTCACCGTTCCGGTCGTCAGCACCACGTTGATGCGGCTTGTCAGCAGATGCTCGACCAGTCCCAGAACGGCAATCGTCTCGCCGACGCTCGCCGCATGCATCCAGACCAGCGGGCCGGAGGGCCGCTCGCGGCTCGGTTTGCCGTAGCGCTCGTGGCGGCGGATGCGGTCTTCCTTGCCCTTGCTGACACGCCAGGCGATGTAGCCGCCGATGAGCGGATAGGCAGCCGCGCCTGTCCAGCGATACGTGGCAAGGATGGCTCGCGCCCAGCGTTCGCTCATTCTTTGCCATCGACGAGCTGGTAGGCCTTGCCGGTGACCTCATCGATCGCGTCGGTGACCTGCCGGCGCTTCTCCTCCATTTCATGGTCGTCCGCGTCGGCCGCCACGAAGATCGGTTCCCCGAGGATGAGGGCAAGGCGGCCGAAGGGCAGATTCACCGTCGTCTTGTCCCACGTGTTCTTCAGGACCTTGCGGCGGCTGGTGGCGATTGCCATCGGCACGATCGGCCGACCTGAAAGCCGGGCGAGCGTGACAATGCCGAGACCGGCCTGGCGCGGCGTGCCGTGGGGAATGTCGGCGATCATGGCGACGCTGAAGCCGGCCTCGATCTTGCGCTTCAGCTGGATGAGCGCGGCCGCACCGCCCTTCCTGACCCTGTGCTTGCCCTCGCGCCCGCCGGAACCGCGCACGATGTCGAAACCCAGCCTCTGGGCCACGAGTGCATTGAGCTCGGCGTCGGCACTGCGCGAGAACAATGCCACGACGGGATGCGTGCGGGGATTGACTGCGGGCGCCAGGAGGTGCTGGCCGTGCCACAGTCCGGCAATCGCCGGCCCGTGGGCCTCCATCACCTTTTCCATGTCGTGCGAGCCTTCGACCCGGCGGTTGGTCCGCTCTATGAAGCGGATTCCCGCGGCCATGAGGAATGCCAGGGCTTTCTTGACGTTGCGGGAATGCGCCAGGGGCTTGCGGACACGGCGCCAGAGCGTCTTCATCACCCCTGCGCGGGCGCGCGGGCGTGGTTTCGCCTCCACCCGAGACGAAGGCGCCATTGCCCTGTCGCCCATGGAATCAGTCCCGACCTGCCTTGCCTGCATCCGGATCGAGCAGGCGATGGAGGTGGACAATGAAGTAGCGCATGTGGGCATTGTCCACCGTTTCCTGTGCCTTGGCCCGCCAGGCTGCCTCGGCGGATTTGTAGTCCCCGTAGATCCCGACGATATCGAGCGCGTCGAGGTCCCGGAATTCGGTGCCCGTCAGCGACTTCAGCTCTCCACCAAAGACGAGATGGAGAAGCTGGCTCTTGTCTGTTTCCTCGGCCATGGCAGTCTTTCTACCCCAATTGGGAGGTTTTGTGACGGAATGCCGGAATGCCGGCATGCCGCGAAGCGGTTCCCACCCTTTTTGAATCCATTCTGAGCGGCAGGCAACCCCGCGCGGGGCGGCGCCCACCGCCCATTACACACGAATGTCCGACAACACACCCGCCATGGTCTCCAAAAGGTGCCCGCTGCCGGCCGCCAGCGGTCCGAGGCGCGGGTTCGGCCCGCCATAGCGCGGGCGACCGCCCGTGGCGTCGACGATCAATCCGCCCGCCTCGGCGAGGATGATGTCGGCCGCTGCCACATCCCAGTCATGGGAGGCCGGTCGCACGAAGGTGGCGTCCAGCCGGCCTTCCGCCACCATGGCCAGACGATAGGCGAGCGAATGCACGTAAGGGTGCGGCGCCACCCGTGCGAAAACCTCCGCCGGCAGCGCCTTGATCATCGGCTTGGGACCGGCCATGAGGAGTTCGCGTCCCGGCTTGCGCACGGTGATCGCCTCTCCGTCGCGCCGGGCGCCGGCACCCAGGGCGGCGCTGAAGGTCTCGCCGCTGGCAGGGCACTCCAAGACTCCGGCAATGGCGCGTCCGTCCTCGACCACGGCGATGCTGACGCACCAGACCCGGCGCCCCTCGATGAAGGCACGGGTGCCGTCGATGGGATCGACGACGAACGTGCGGGCGGCACTCAGGCGCTCCTGGCTGTCGATGGTTTCCTCCGACAGCCAGCCGTAGTCGGGGCGCGCTTCCGTGAGGGTCCGGCGCAGGAACAGATCAACCTCCAGATCGGCCTTGCTGACGGGCGAATTGCCTTCCTTCCACCAGACCTCGGGATCGTTGCGGAAATAGCGCATCGCGATCCGGCCGGCTTCCCGCGCCGCGCGCGCGATCAGCGACCGATCATCCGCCAAAGCCGGGCCCGGGGCATCATTCACCGGCAACGGTCATTCCTTCGATGAGCAGCGTCGGTGCCGCCGTGCCGAAATTGCGGTCGAGGTCGTTCGCCGGCGTCATGCGCAGGAACATGTCCTTGAGATTGGAGGCGATCGTCACCTCGGAGACGGGATAGGCGATCTCGCCGTTCTTGATCCAGAAACCGGAAGCGCCGCGGCTGTACTCACCGGTCACCAGATTGACGCCCTGGCCGAACAGTTCCGTGACGTAGAAACCGTTCTTGATGCCGGCGATCAGCGCCTCCGGCGCGGCCTCGCCCGGCTCGATGGCGAAATTCGTCGCCGACGGATTGACGGAGGAGGAGGCGCGCACGCCGCGACCGTTCGTCTCAAGCCCCAGTTCACGGGCGACCGCCGTCGACAGAAGCCAGGCCGTCAGCACACCGTTCTCCACCGGAACGAGGCGCTCGCCCGCCACGCCCTCCCCGTCGAAGGGGCGCGAAGCCTGCCCGCGCTTCTTCACGGGATCGTCGGTCACGGTCACGCCCGGCGCGGCGACCGCCTTACCCATCCGGTCGCGCAGGAAGCTGGTCTTGCGCGCGACGGACGCGCCGTTGATCGCGGCGGCCAGATGGCCGGCGATGCCGCGCGCCACGCGCGGGTCGTAGACGACGGGGAAAACACCGGTCTTTACCTTGCGTGCGTTGAGCCTTTTCACCGCCCGCTCGCCGGCGGTGCGGCCGATCTTCTCCGTCTCCTCCAGATCGGCGAAATGGAGGCGGGAGGAAAAATCATAGTCGCGCTCCATGGCCGTGCCTTCACCGGCGATCACGGCGGAGCGGGAGAAGCGCGTGGCCGCATATTGGCCGACGAAGCCGTGCGAGGTGGCGAGCACCAGCCCGCCCGAGCCGGCGCTGGCGGCAGCGCCGGAGGAATTGGTCACACCCGGAACCGCCAGCGCGGCCTCCTCCATGGCGAGCGCGTCCTCTTTCAGCCGATCGGCGGGAATCTCGGTGTCGTCGACCAGATCGAGATCCGCGACGTCGCGCGCCAGCCGCGCCGGATCGGCCAGGCCCTGATAGGGATCTTCCGGCGAAACCCGGGCCATGGCCACGGCGCGTTCGGCAAGCGCGGCCAGGTCGGCGCCGACGGTCGCCGAGACGGCGGCCACGCGATTGCCGATGAAGACACGCAGGGACATGTCGTCGCTTTCGGCCGATTCCGTGCCCTCCACCTTGCCCAGCCGGACGGACACACTGCTCGAGCGTGAGCGCATCACCACCGCATCGGCGGCATCGGCGCCGGCACGTTCGGCCATCTCCACCAGGGCGGCGACGCGGTCGAGGAGGGTCTTCTGGTCGGATGCGGTCATGAGGAGCCTTCAGGGTTTCGGGCCGTAAGCCCTGCTTCGGCGAAATACACGAAAAAAGTCAACAGACATGGCGACACCAACCATTTATGGTGCCGGGGGCGACAGGGCAATGCCGGCCCGCACGGACGGCACGAGCGGAACGGCCGAAGGGGAAGGAATGGAAGGAAACGCCGTAGTCTATTACGAGCCGCTGCTGCTCCTCGGCGGCGCGGTGATCGCAGCCCCTCTTTTCAAGCGCCTCGGCCTCGGCACCATCCTCGGCTATCTGGCGGCCGGCGTGGCGATCGGTCCCGCCGCGCGGCTGATTTCGGGCGGGGAGGAACTGCTGCACGTGGCGGAGCTGGGCATTGTCTTCCTTCTCTTCATCATCGGGCTGGAACTCAATCCCTCGCGGCTGTGGGCGATGCGGCGCGACATCTTCGGCATGGGTCTCGCCCAGGTGCTGGCGACGGGTGTCGCGCTGGCGGCGGCCGTCTGGCTGGCGCTCGGCTTCTCCCTTGCCGCAGCGGTCATCATCGGTTTCGGGCTCGCGCTCTCCTCCACCGCCTTCGCCGTGCAGACCATGGAAGCGCAAGGGGCGCTCAACCGGCGTTTCGGCCAGACCGCCTTTTCGATCCTGCTTTTCCAGGACATGGCGATCGCGCCCCTGCTTGCGCTCGTGCCGCTCCTTTCGCCGGGGGGCGAGGGCGCCGAGGCCATCAGCGGTGCGCGCTTTCTTCTGGCGCTCGCCAGCGTCGCCGCCCTGGTGGTGGCCGGGCGCTATCTCATCAACCCGCTCTTCCGCCTGATCGCCACCACCGGCGCACGCGAGGCGATGCTGGCGGCCGCGCTCCTGGTAGTGCTGGGCTCGGCAAGCCTCATGCAGATAGCCGGGCTGTCGATGGCGCTCGGCGCCTTCATCGCCGGCGTGCTCCTGGCCGATTCGGCCTTCCGGCACGAACTCGAGGCCGACATCGAGCCGTTTCGCGGCATCCTTCTGGGCCTGTTCTTCATGGCCGTCGGCCTCTCCCTCAAGGTTGACGTGATCATCGCCAACTGGCTCGTCGTGCTTCTGGCCGTCCCGGCGCTGATGGCCGCCAAGGGCATCCTGATCTACGGGCTGTGCCGGGTTTCCGGCTGCAACCACAACGACGCGGTGCGGATCGCCGCACTCCTCCCGCAGGGCGGGGAGTTCGGCTTCGTACTCTTCACCGCCGCTTCCTCGGCGCTGATCCTCTCGCCCGCGACCGCCTCGCTGCTGACGGCGGTGGTGACGCTGTCGATGGCCGCCACTCCGCTCTCGGTGCGGCTCGGCGAAATGCTCCTTCACACCGAGGCGGAGGAGGAGATCGACGAGGACTTCGAAGGCGCGGAGGCCGATGTGCTGATGATCGGCTTTTCCCGGTTCGGCCAGATCGCCTCGCAAATTCTTCTGGCCGGCGGCAAGGACGTGACGATCATCGACCATTCGGCGATCCGCGTACGAGCGGTGGAGAAGTTCGGCTTCCGCATCTATTTCGGCGACGGCCGGCGCAAGGAGGTGCTGGAGGCCGCCGGAATCAGACGCGCCCGGGTGGTGGCCGTGTGCACCAATGCGCGCGCGGTGACGGACGCGATCGTCGACATGATCCGGTCGGAGTTCCCGCATGTGAAGCTCTACGTGCGCTCCTACGATCGCGCCCACACGCTGGCGCTCAGGGCACGCGGCATCGAATACGAGGTTCGCGAGACCTTCGAGTCCGCCCTTCTTTTCGGGCGCAAATCGCTCGAAGCGCTGGACGTGACCGAAGACCTGGCCCGGGCGATCCAGGAGGACGTACGCCGGCGCGACGAGGAACGGCTGGCCATACAGGCGGTCGAAGGCTTTGCGGCCGGCCAGGACAGGATGCATGTCCGGCCCGTGACACCGGAGCCATTGATCAAGCCCTCCCGCGAGGCGCGGCGGCTGGACCGGACGACGGAGACGAGCGAAAGCTGAGCGGTATAAGGGCTCGGATCTGCCCCGCGGCTATCGAATCGGCCCCAAAATCGAATCGATTTCGAAGAACACGATGCGCGGATTCCATTGCTTACGGCGTCGATCGACACGGCCCGGCGTTCGCTTGCGCCGGGCCGTGGGAGTGGGATGCGCTTGCTTTCGCCCACACCTCCGCTCCGTCGGCTTGCTTTGCCGTATCGGTGCGGCGGCAAGTGATCTCATCTGCCGGTGCTCAGTCCACTTCCGGGCCGACCACAAGCACCGTCGGGTCTTCGGCGAGCAGCCGTCGGGTCACCGCCTTGACCTCGTCGGCGGTGATCGCGCCGTAGAGTTCCTTCAGGCGCTGCGGATAGCCCCTATCCCGATTCTCTTGCTGAAGTTGCACGAGGGTCCCGGCAATGGCGGCCGTCGATCGGAAACCGTTGACCAGATACGCACCGACCATATATTTTTTCGCGTCCTCCAGTTCCTTTTCGGTCGGTCCCTCCTCTGCAAAGCGTTCCGCGACCTCGCGCATGAGCTGCCATGTGTCCGGGACTTGGGCCCGCGTTGTCGTCCAGAAATACAGGCGTCCCCAGTCCGGCTCAGTCTGCAAAGTGGCATATGCGCCATAAGTTAGGCCGCGCTTTTCCCGCAGTTCGAGGAAAATCCGCGAATCAGCGCCGCCTCCCAGGATGTTCGTGGCGATCTCGGCGGCGTAGTAGTCCGTGTCCTTTTGAGAAACACCGCGATAGACGGCGGTGATCGCGGATTGGGGCCGATCGTAAGTCTCGTGGACTCGCTTGCCAAGCTGCAGTCGCGGTGGCTTCAGCGTTTCGAGACCGTTTTCGGCCGGCAGATCGCTGAACACCGCATCCAGCACCCCGGCCAGCGACTCCCGGTCGACGGCGCCGGCGACCCCGATGGAGAGGTTGTCGCGCGCAAGCATTCTGCGGTGGAGGTCGACGAGGTCGGCCTGGTCGATCGCCTGGACCGTCTCCGCTGTCGCCTGCCGCGCGAGCGGGTGATCACCATAGAGCGCCTTGGCGAGAGCGCGGTTGCCACGCTCGTCGGGATCTTTGCTCCTCTCCTTGAGCGAGGAGATCATTCTTGCCCGCTCGCGTTCCAGGGACGCTTCATCGAAGCGCGGCGACGCCAGGGCGAGGGAGAGAAGCCGGAGCGGTTCTTCCGTCTCGTCCGCCAGCATGCGCAGCGTGCCGGAAAGCACATCCTCCTCAGCGCTGAAGGAGAGCTCGGCCCCGGTCTCGTACAGCTGCTTCTGGAAAGCCTCCGCGTCCAGTTCGCCCGCCCCTTCCGTCAGCAGATTCGCCAGAAGTACAGCCGTCCCCTCCTTGCCGCGTGCATCCTGCACCGCCCCACCGGAGAAGGCGAAGGAGACGGTAATCATCGGATCCGCCAGATCTTCCACGAGCCAGGCCTTAATGCCCTCGGGCGAGGTAACCTCGACAATGTCCGTATCGGCCCTGGCAGGCGCGGCCATGAAAACAGTGGCGGCGACAAGACAGATGAGTGTTGCTTGCATGGAAAGCAGACGCGTCATGAAAATGGGTTTTCTCATTGCTTTTCTTCCTCCTCGGGCAGGAGATAGCCGGTGACGGCCGTTCGGGCGTTCAGGTATGTCTCCGCCACAGCGCGGATCTCGTCGGCGGTGACGGCATCGATGCGCTCACGCATTCGGCCGAGGTCGGCGGTCGTGCCGCCGGCGACGAGGACTTGGCCGTACTGATAGGCACGTTCCAGAAGCTCGTCTTCGGCAAAGGTCAGTCGGCTTGCCAGCGCCTTCTTGGCGGTTTCGAGCTCCTTCTCCGGGACGCCCTCTTCGACGATCCGGGCGATCTCGGCCTCGATCGCCCTTTCGACTTCAGGCAGGTCCCCGGCCTTGAGCGGAGTCGCGTCAACGGAGAAGATGGAATAATCGAGGAGACCGGCATGAAAAGCAGCCGACGCGTCCGAGGCGATACGCGTGTTGACGACCAATTCACGATAAAGGCGGCTGCGGGGGCCGCCGCCGAGGATTTCGCCGAACACGAGCAGAGCGTCCGCCTCCTCATGCGCGTCGGGGAAAAAGGCCGGCGCGAACCACCGGCGCGAGAGCGTCGGTAACCCAACGCGCGGATCGCTGAGGCTCACGCTTCGCAACGTCCTCGGTTCAGGCTCCGTCGGTCGGCTGCGCGGGGGAAGGTCGGGACCACGGTCGATCTTGCCGTATGTTTCCTCGACCAGCGTCCGCACGGTCGCAACATCCACGTCACCGACCACCACCAACACCGCGTTGTTGGGTGTGTAATGGCGATTGTAGAATTCAACGAGCTGGTCGCGTGTGATCGCCTCGATCTCATGTCGCCAGCCGATGATGTCCTTCCCATAGGGATGATTCTGGAAAAGTGCCGCCATCAGACCTTCCTCCACTATCCCCCCGGGCCGGTTGTCGATGTTAAGCGCCCGCTCTTCCAGAACGACCTCCCGCTCGCTATCCAAGTTCTTCTGGTCGAGCACGAGATTGCGCATGCGATCGGCCTCGAACGCCATCATCTGGCCCAAAGCATCCGAGGGTATGAACTCGTAATAGGCGGTAAAATCCTGCGTGGTGAACGCATTCAGCTCGCCGCCGACCCGTTTGACAGCCTTGCTGAGTTCACCGGCCGCATTGGTGGCGGTCTCCTTGAACATGAGATGTTCGAAGAGATGTGCAATACCCGACTGGCCCGCAGGCTCGTCGGCGGAACCGACTTTGTACCAGAGCATATGGGCGACCAGCGGCACCCGCCGTTGCGGGATCACGACCACCTGCAAACCATTGTCCAATTGAAAGCTCTCGGTCTCGACCGCATCGGCAAACGCGGACGGGGCGGACGAGAAAAGCAGGAAGATCAGGAATCCGGCCGTTCTGGCAGAAAACAGTTTTAAACTTAACATATAAATACCTCAACTTTAAAATATTACCAATATAGTCCAAAACACGGCAAGAATAGGAATAACAATTATAACGCGATGTTGGAAAATTACTATCCGAAACTTCTAATAACCGGCTACCGCACCGATCCCTCGAGCACGGCCTCGACCGCCCGCTTCAGCTCGTCCTTGATAGAGGCGGTCTCCTCCATGATGGCGTCTACCTTGAGGAAATCGAGGACACGGAAGCGCTCGACGGCCGGGCGCAGCAGGATGTCCGGGCGCTTGTTCTGCAGCTTCAGGGCAATGATCGACTGCATCATGAGCTGGGTGGCGCCGAACATCATCTCGATGGTGCTCGGCACCTTGGGCGAGCGCACGGTCGGCGCGCCGACAACGTCGATGGCGATCAGAACGTCGGCCGCGCCTTCCAGAACGTCGAAGGGTACGGGATTGTAGATCCCGCCGTCGATCAGCGTCATGCCGTCGCGCCGCACGGGCCGGAAGACGGCCGGCAGGGCGGCGGAGGCGGCGAGGGCCGAACGCAGATCCCCCTGTTTGAAAACGGCCAGCCGGTGGCCGTAGTAGTCGGTCGCCGTCACATGGAGGGGGATCTGCAGTTCCTCGAAACTGTGGGGGATCTGTGCCGGCAGGAACGCCTTGATGATGCGCTCGGCATTGAACTGGCCGAGCCGCAGGCCGCCCTCCATCATTTCGGAAAACTTTGCCGGGCGGGCGCGCCAGAGACGGCTCGCCACTTCCGCGCGGCTGGCGAGCACGCCGCTCGCATAGGCGCGGATCTCCTTTCCGCTCATGCCGGCGGCCATGCCCGCCCCCATGAGCGCGCCGATGGACGATCCCGAGATCGCCACCGGCCGGATCCCGAGCTCGTCGAGCGCCTCGATGGCGTGAATATGCGCGAGCCCGCGGGCACCGCCGCCGCCGAAGGCGATCGCGAAGGTGGGTCCTGCAGGAGGCTTGCGGTCCACCAGGGTGGCGGCCGCATCGCTGCGATCAGTCATTGCCGCCGCACTTCATCGTTGCGCCGGGGCAAGCGGTATCACTTTTGCCGGCCGGGCTCCAGAGGCCGTCAGGAACTGACAGCCCCCAGCCTTCAGCCGTCCTGGTCCGCGGTTTCCTCGACCTCGGGCCCGACGATGAGCATTGTCGGCTCGACGGAAAGCAGCCTGCTTGCCATGTCCCGGGCGTCTTCGAGCGTAACGGCGTTGAAGAGCGCATCACGCCGCTCGAGATAATCCCGTCCCCGGCCGAGACGCTGCAGGCTGACAAGAGTGCGGGCAATGTTGGTGGTGGAACTGAGATTCCCGACGGCATAGGAACCGATGAGATAGCGCTTCGCGCTTTCAAGCTCCTCAGCCGTCGGCCCTTCCTCGGCCATGGTCTGCACGACTTCACGGACCGCACCCAGGGCCTCTCCGGTCTGGTTGGCGCTGGTCGATGTATAGACGACCAGTCGTCCCCAATCGACATCGCTGTCGAGGAAGGCGCCCGCGCCATAGGCCAGACCGCGCCGCTCCCGCACCTCGGTGAAGAGCCGCGAGACCAGCCCGCCGCCGCCGATAACCTCGGCGACGACGGAGGCGGCATAGATGTCGTCATTCGTCGCGGCGACGCCGGGATACACCAGGCTGATCGAGGATTGCGGCCGGTCGTAGACCTGCGTCACCTCCTCGCCGAAATTAAGATCCGGCGGAGGGACTTCCTTCAAGTCGGCTTCGGCCGGAAGTTCCGCGAAGACCTCGTCGAGAACGCTGCGCAGGGTCTCCGGATCTATGGCACCGACGACGCCGATGAAAAGGTTCGAGCGCGCGAAGGTCCTGCGATGGAAGCCTTCGAGGTCCTCGCGCGAGACCGCCTGAAGCGAGTCAAGCGTCGGCTGCCGGCCAAGAGGATGGTCGCCGTAAAGGGCGGTGGCCAGCGCCCGCTGGCCCTGCTCGTCCGGGTCGTTGCTCTCCGCCCTGATTTGCGAAAGCAGGACGGAGCGCATGCGCTCGACGGGCTGTTCGTCGAAGCGCGGCGCGCTGAGCGCGAGCGACAGGAGTTCCAGCGGCTCCTCGATCTCGTCAGCCAGCATGTTCAGCTCGCCGGTGATGCGATTGCCGGTGGCGCGGAAGGAAAGCTGTGCACCCGTCTCGTAGAGCCGTTGCTGGAAGGCTTCCGAATCCAGGTCGCCCGCACCTTCGTCAAGCAGCGAGACCAGCAGATCCGCCATGCCTTCCTTGCCGGCCGGCTCCTGGTTGCTGCCGCCGACAAAGGCGAAGGAGAGGGCCACGGTGGGGTCCGTCTGGTCTTCCACCAGCCAGGCGGTAACCCCCGTTTCGGACGTGACCTCGACGATATCCAGGCTGGCTGCCCGGACGGGCAGCGCGGTCATCAGGAGGGCCGTCAGTCCGGCGAGCGCGAAGCGCATCAACACCCTTGCGCGATCGTCGCAGCACCGGAAACACATTGCGCTGATCGGCCTCATGCGGGGTCCTCCTGCTCGCTTGCCGTGTCCGCTTCTTCGGGCAGCAGATAGCCGGTAACGCCGCGCCGGTTTCCGAGATAGGTGCGTGCGGCGGCGCGGACGTCCTCGACGGTCACCGCCTCTATGCGCTCCCGCGTCTTGCCCAGATCATCGACCGTACCGCCGGTCACCAGCGTGACGCCGTATTCCATGGCGCGCGACATCTGATCGTTGTTGTCGAGGATGAGCCGGCTTGCCAGCACATTCTTTGCCGTCTCGAGCTCCTTTTCGGAAACGCCCTCGGCGGCGATCTTCGCAATTTCGGCGTCGATCACGCGCTCCACCTCGTCAAGTTCGGCAGTGTCGTTGGATTGGGCGTAAATGCCGACGCTGGAATAATCGAGCCGCCCGACACCGGTCCAGGCGCTGACGGCGGAAGCGATCTGACTCTTGACCACCAGCTCCTGATAGAGACGGCTGCGCGAACCGCCACCGAGGATTTCCGTCAGCACCTGCAGGGCATCCGCCGTCTTCCCCTGCTCGGAGAAATAGGCGGGTGCGAACCACTGGCGTATGAAGCTCGGCAAGCTGGCACGCGGATCATGCAGGGTCACGCTGCGGACCGTCCTCGGCTCCGGCTCCGTCGGCCTGACGCGCGGCGGCAGATCGGGGCCTGGCGGGATCCTGCCATAGGTCTCCGAGACCAGCCGGCGCACGGTCTCCGCGTCGACGTCGCCGGCAACCACGAGAACGGCGTTATTGGGCGTATAGTAGCGCTCGTAGAAGGCGACGAGCTCGTCCCGGTCCAACGCCTCGATCTCGTGCATCCAGCCGATCACCGGGATGCCGTAGGGATGGTTCTTGTAAAGTGTCGCGTCGACGGCCTCGTTGAGGATGCCGAAGGGCCTGTTGTCGACGCGCTGAAGGCGCTCCTCCATCACCACCCGGCGTTCGGTCTCGATCGCCTGCTCGTCGAGAATGAGGTTTTCCATACGGTCGGCCTCGAAAGCCATCATCTCGCCGAGCGCGTCCGGCGGCACCTGCTGGAAATAGGCCGTGTAGTCCTGGGTGGTGAAGGCGTTCTGATTCCCGCCGACCGCCTTCACCGCCGCATCGAAGGCGCCCTCCTCATGAGTCTCGGTGCGCTTGAACATGAGATGCTCGAAGAAATGCGCGATGCCGGACTGGCCGCGTTCCTCGTCGGCGCTGCCCACCTTGTACCAGAGCATATGCGTGACCACCGGTACGCGCCGGTCGGGGACGACGACGACTTTCAGCCCGTTGTCGAGGACGAAGGTTTCCACCTCGACCGGCTGCGGGGCCTGAGCCGCGGCCTGGTTGAAGGCAGGGGCCATCAACAGGGCGATCAGGGCGAAGACGGACAACAGCCTCATGAAAAAATCCTCTTTGAAACGGCGTCGGCCCGCAGCGGCAGCAGCGGCTTTGATGTGCGATCCGCCTAGGGCCTCACCGTGGCCAAAGTCAGGCAGGGCCACAAAAAGCCAGTGTCGTGCCGGTGTAGACGCGGCGCTCGTGAAGCACAAGCCCAGCCGGCGGAGCGAAGGGTGTGGCGGCGGCCTCCTCCACGACGACCAGCGCATCGGCAACGAGCCAACCGCCTTCCAACGCGGAAGCGAGCGCCCGCTCGCCGAGCCCACGGCCATAGGGCGGATCGGCAAAGACGAGCCCGAACGGCTCCATCGTGCCGACCGGCCCCAGGCGCGTGGCGTCGCGGCGGAAGAGGCGCGTCATGCCCTGCAGTCCGAGGCTCTCCACGTTTTCGCGGATCAAAGCGCGGGCGGCGGCATCCTGTTCCACGAAAAGGCAGTACTTTGCGCCGCGCGAAAGCGCTTCGATGCCCAGCGCCCCACTGCCCGAGAAGAGGTCGAGCACGCGCCGCCCCTCGATGCTGCCGGGATAGCCGTGCTCCAGGATGTTGAACAGTGCCTCGCGGGCGCGGTCCGTGGTGGGCCGGATGGCGTCGGACCGCGGCGAGGCGAGCCGCCGTCCACGCAACCTTCCGCCGACGACCCGCATCCC
>NZ_JBHSUM010000107.1:0-14206 GCF_042660605.1 Nitratireductor sp. GCM10026969 | reverse complement strand
GAAGAGCGCGGCCGCGAAGCCGAACACCATCGTGCCGACGAAGGCGGCCGGGACGGCCACGACGGCCCGCCCGCCAAGCGTCGCCGCCCACAGGCCGACCGCCACCATCACCAGGATATGGTCGAGACCGAAGAGCGGATGCGAAAAGCCGGCCAGGAAGGAGCCGTGCTCGGCCGGGTTCAGATGCGCGAAAGCCGGTGCGGTGGCGGCGAAGAGTGCCATGGCGGCGAATGCGAGACGTTTGAGCATGCGAAGTCCCCCGGAATGGCGGTTAGCGGATCGGTTCGTGAACGGTGACGAGCTTGGTGCCGTCGGGAAAGGTGGCTTCAACCTGGATGTCGCGGATCATCTCGGCCACACCCTCCATCACCTGCGCACGCGTGATCACATGGGCACCGGCCTCCATCAGCTCGGCGACGGGGCGGCCGTCGCGGGCACCCTCAACCACGAAATCCGTGATCAGCGCGACGGCCTCGGGATGGTTGAGCTTGACGCCGCGCTCGAGCCGCCGGCGCGCCACCTGCGCAGCCATGGCAACCAGCAGCTTGTCTTTTTCTCTGGGTGTCAGGTTCATGGGTTCTCGCTTCCTTCAGATGGTCCACAGGCGCGGCAGGGCGCCAGCGCCGGAAAGCAGCGCAATGGCCGGTGCGATGACGCGCCGCAACTCAAGCCCCGAGGGTGCCAGCACGCGTAGGACGAGCCGTTCGCCCACGGCGCTCGCGGCAGCCGAGATATGTGGGTCGAGCAGTGCGCGCAACGCCTCCAGCTTCTCCGCGGCGTCGGGCGTGATGGCAAGCACCGTGGCGAAAGCGTTGTTCCCGTCCAGGAGCGAGGGCGCTTCACGTTCGAAGCCATCGCCGGTCAGCCGATTTGCCTCGGCATGGACAAGCCTGCCCTCGTGGCGGATTTCCCAACGGTCCCTGAGCCGTGCCGAGCGCGCGGCTTCCCCCATCGCCTCACGGCCGAGCAGCACCGCCTCGACCGCGGTCAGCGTCGCTCCCTCCGCCAGATCCACCGTGAGGGTCCGGTGAAGCCGGCTCGCTTCAAACAAAATGGTCTCCTGCGGCAACCAGTCGACATGCGCGCCGGGGCCGATCTTCAGTGTCGTCGAGACCCGCGCATCGTCCCCGGTAGAACGGTAGATGCGCTCGCAGGCCTGCGTTGTCAGCACCAGCTTCGATCCGGGCGCCGCATCGGCTTTCCATTCGAGCCGATCCCCGCCGGTCAGTCCTCCGGCAGTGTTGATCAGTACCGCCTCCAGGCCTTCGCCATGGGTACGCGGCAGGCGGATCTTGGCGCAGCCCTCCTGGTAGAAGGTGTCGATGCACGTCCGTTCCGCACGCAGCTTCGTGCTCAAGCGGCCCGTGCCGCGTGCGCGCTGCATGTGGGCGGGAGGATAGAGGCGAGAGGCAGTCAGGGCCGGAAAACCAGGCAACATTGCGAAACTAAACCATCAGGTGCCGCCTGACCTCCGGCCGATCGAGGTCGGAAGCCGGGCCGGAATGCATGATCTCTCCCCGATCCATAACATGAATCCGGTCGGCCAGCGCACGGCAGAAGTCGAGATATTGCTCCACCAGGAGGATCGTCATGTCCATCTCGTCGCGCAGGAATGCGAGTGCCCGGCCGATATCCTTGATGATGGAGGGCTGGATACCTTCGGTCGGCTCGTCCAGGATCAGGACTTTCGGCCGGGTCACAAGGGCCCTGCCGATGGCCAGTTGCTGCTGCTGGCCACCGGACAGATCCCCGCCCCGCCTGGAAAGCATGTCCTTCAACACCGGAAAGAGCTCGAACACCGTTTCGGGGATGGACCGCTCGCGGGTCTTGAGGGGCGCGAACCCCGTCTGCAGGTTTTCGCGCACCGTCAACAGCGGGAAAATCTCGCGGCCCTGCGGCACGTAGCCGAGCCCGAGGCGCGCGCGGCGATAGGGCGGCGCCTTGCCGAGGCTTTCACCGCCCAGGACGATCTCGCCCGCGTGCACCGGATGTGTGCCGGCAATGGCGCGCAGAAGCGAGGATTTGCCGACGCCGTTGCGCCCCAACACGGCGGTGATGGCGGCAGGTTGCGCCTCCAGGCTGACGCCTTTCAGCGCCCTTGCTGCGCCGTAGTAGAGATCGATCCCCTCGACGGCCAGTGCGCTCGCCATCCTCACCTCCCCAGATAGCTTTCGATGACGCGCGGATCGGCGCTCACGTGGTCGAGGCTGCCTTGCGCCAGCACCGAGCCTTCCGCCAGGACGGTGACGCGGGCGGCGAGATCGCGGATGAAGCTCATGTCGTGCTCCACCACCACCACCGAACGCGACCTGGCGATCTCCTTCAGGAGCTTCGCCGTCTCCACCGTCTCGGCGTCCGTCATGCCTGCCACCGGCTCGTCGACCAGCAGCAGCTTCGGGTCCTGCGCAAGCAGCATTCCGATCTCCAGCCACTGCTTCTGTCCATGGCTCAGATTGGCCGCCAGCTCGTCCCGGCGCGCGCCGAGGCGGATGGTGTCGAGGATCTCTTCCAAACGCTCCACATCGTCACGCGAGGGATGGTAGAACCAGGCGGAAAAGACGCCGCGCGGGTTCTTCAGCGCCAGTTCCAGATTGTCCCACACCGTGTGGCTTTCAAAGACGGTGGGCTTCTGGAACTTGCGTCCGATGCCGAGTTCGGCGATCGCGGCCTCGTCGAGCTTCGTCAGGTCGATGTCTCCGGCGAAGAAGACCTCGCCTCGGTCCGGCCGCGTCTTGCCGGTGACGATGTCCATCATCGTCGTCTTGCCGGCACCGTTCGGCCCGATGATCGCCTGCAATTCGCCCTTGCGGACGATCAGCGAGAGATTGTTGATGGCCTTGAACCCATCGAAGGAAACGGAGACGCCGTCGAGATAGAGAAGGGTGTCGCTGCGTGCATCCATGGATCACTCCGCCGGCGAGGGTTCGAGGCGGGATGTCGTCGTGCTCTCGTCGACACCCTCCTCCGCGTGTGCGGAGGTGCGCCGCGCCTTCAGCGCCGCCCAGCCCCCGGCAATGGTGCCGACAATGCCCCTGGGCAGGAAGAGCGTGACGGCCACGAACAGGCCGCCCAGCGCAAAAAGCCAGAATTCCGGCCACACACCGGTGAACCAGGATTTTCCGGCGTTCACCAGGACGGCGCCGATCATCGGCCCCACCAGCGTGCCGCGCCCGCCGACGGCGGCCCACACGACGATCTCGATGGAATTGGCCGGCGCGAACTCGCCGGGATTGATGATGCCTACCTGCGGCACGTAGAGCGCGCCGGCGATGCCGGCGATCACGGCGGACGCGGTGAAGGCGAAGAGCTTGTAGCCTTCCACCCTGTAGCCGAGAAAGCGCGTGCGGCTCTCGGCGTCACGCACGGCGACGAGCACCTTGCCGAGCTTGGAGCGCACGATGGCCGCGCAGACGATGAAGGAAACGGTGAGCGCGACCGCGGACGCGGCAAAGAGCGCGGCGCGCGTGGTGCCCGCCTGGATGGGCGCGCCGAGGATGTCCTTGAAGTCGGTCAGCCCGTTGTTGCCCCCAAAGCCCATATCGTTGCGAAAGAAGGCGAGCATCAGGGCATAGGTCATGGCCTGGGTGATGATGGAGAGATAGACGCCCGTCACACGTGAGCGGAAGGCGAGCCAGCCGAAGACGAAGGCGAGCAGCCCCGGCACGAGCACGATCATGAGCGCTGCGAACCAGAACATGTCGAAGCCGTGCCAGAACCAGGGCAATTCATCGTAATTCAGGAACACCATGAAATCCGGCAGGACGGGGTTTGCGTAAACCCCGCGGTCGCCGATCTGGCGCATGAGATACATACCCATGGCGTAACCGCCGAGCGCGAAGAAGGCACCGTGGCCGAGCGAGAGGATGCCGCAGAAGCCCCACACGAGGTCGAGCGCCAGCGCCAGCATCGCATAGGTGAGGTACTTGCCGAGAAGCGGCACGAAGTGGTCCGGCACGCGCAGCGGATGGCCGGCGGGCAGAAAGAGGTTCGAGGCGGGCACGAAGACGGCGATGGCGAGCAGGATCGCCACCACCAGGAAAGCCCTGCCGTCCATTGCGCGCATGAGCGTCTTGGTGATCATGTGTCCACCGCCCGGCCCTTGAGCGCGAACAGCCCGCGCGGACGCCTCTGGATGAAGAGGATGATGAAGACGAGGATGAGCACCTTGGCGAGCACCGCGCCGGCATAGGGCTCCAGGAACTTGTTGACGACGCCCAGCGTCATCGCACCGACCAGCGTGCCCCACAGATTGCCCACCCCGCCGAAGACGACCACCATGAAGGAATCGATGATGTAGCTCTGGCCGAGGTTGGGCGAGACGTTGTCGATCTGGCTGAGCGCCACGCCGGCAATGCCGGCGATGCCGGATCCCAGCCCGAAGGTCATGGCATCGACCCAGGGCGTACGGATGCCCATGGAGGAGGCCATGCGGCGGTTCTGGGTGACGGCGCGCATCTGCAGGCCGAGCGGCGTGCGGTTGAGAACGATGAGAAGCACGGCGAACACGGCAAAGGCGAAGACGACGATCCACATGCGGTTCCAGGTGATCGCCAGTCCGCCCAGATCGAAGGCGCCGGACATCCAGGAGGGATTGCCCACCTCGCGATTGTTGGGGCCGAAGATGGTGCGCACCGCCTGCTGCAGGATGAGGCTCAGGCCCCAGGTGGCGAGCAGCGTCTCGAGCGGTCGCCCGTAGAGCCAGCGGATGACGCCGCGCTCGATGGCGATGCCGACGGCTGCCGCGACCAGGAAAGCGAGCGGCAGGGCGATCGCCAGCGAATAGTCGAACAGGCCGGGAAAGGACGTGCGGATGACCTCCTGCACTGCGAAGGTGGTGTAGGCGCCCAGGATGATGAACTCGCCATGGGCCATGTTGATGACGCCCATCACACCGAAGGTGATAGCAAGACCGATCGCCGCCAGAAGGAGCACGGAGCCAAGCGACAGGCCGTACCACACGTTCTGCAGGTTCTCCCACATGGCGAGCCGGTGGTTGATGCCGGCAATGGCATCTTCTATGGCCGGCGCCAGGTCCGGCGCGGCGGAGGAATGCGCCTTCCTCAGCGCTGCCAGCGCCTCGCGATCGCCGCGCGCCGCAAGCGTGCCGACAGCTTCCTGCTTCGTCTCGAAACCTGCGTCGGTCTCGAGGATGGCCGCGGCGCGGGCGGTTTCCATCACCCGCCTCACATCCGCGTCGGTTTCCGCCGCGAGCGCGGTATCCAGAAGTTCCAGCGAATCCGGGTCGGCGCGGCTCAACAGGCTGCGCGCCGCCCTGAGACGGACTGCCGGTTTCGGGCTCATCAAGGTCAATTGTCCGATCGCGCTGCCGATCGCCCGGCGCAGACGGTTGTTGACGCGAACCTTGTCGAGTTCGGAGGAGACCGCCGTGCCGATGTCCTCGCCGGTTAGCGGGTCGGCCAACGCGTAACCATCGCCAGCCTTGCGGGCGACAACGACGCGCCCATCACTTTTCCGGACATGGAAGTCGCCTTCGCCGAGCGCTTCGAGCAGGCCGGCGACGCGGTCGTCACCCGTGGCGGCGAGGTCGAAGATCACCTTCTCGCGGTCCGAATAGCCGCCTTCGGGCAGCGCCTGCACGAGCGCTTCGATATCCTGAGCGAACGCACCGGGAATGGCAGCGATGAGGAGCACCAGCGCGAGGAGAAGCTTCGGGACAAGGCGGGTCGGGTGCATGGCTCTGTACTGGCAATGTGCGTTGTGGCGGACGGGTGGGGTGGTCGCGGTCGCGCCCCGATTCTTTTCAAACCGGGGCGCCGAGCCGGGCCGCCGCAGAACATTGCCGCCCGGCGCGTCAGCCCCACCCCCTCGCGGGGACGCCTCAGCTCGCGCCGCCGCAGGTCTCGGTTTCGGTATTGTAGTTCCCGCAGTTGATCGGATCGGTCCAATCAGCCTTGATCGCCTTGGATTCGGGCAGGTAGTCGGACCAGGCATCACCCGGCACCGTCTCCTCCGTTTCCCAGACCACCTCGAACTGGCCGTCGTCCTGGATTTCGCCGATCAGCACGGGCTTGGTGACGTGGTGGTTGGGCAGCATCCTGGCGGTGCCGCCGGTCAGGTTCGGCGTCTCCAGCCCAACAATGGCGTCGATCACGGCATCCGTGTCGGTGGTGCCGGCCTCCTCGACCGCCTGGACCCACAGGTTGAAGCCGATCACATGGGCTTCCATCGGGTCGTTCGTCACCCGGTTCTCGTCGCCCACGAACTCGCGCCACTTGGCGATGAACGCCTCGTTTTCAGGCGTGTCGACGGACTGGAAATAGTTCCAGGCGGCCAGATGACCGACCAGTGGCGCGGTGTCGATGCCGGCAAGCTCTTCCTCGCCGACCGAGAAGGCGACCACGGGAATGTCGAGCGCGGAGACGCCCTGGTTGGCAAGTTCCTTGTAGAAGGGCACGTTGGCGTCGCCGTTGATGGTGGAGACCACCGCCGTCCTCTTGCCGGCAGAGCCGAACGCCTTGATGTCGGAGACGATGGTCTGCCAGTCTGAATGGCTGAAAGGCGTGTAGTTGATCATGATGTCCTCTTCCGCGACGCCATGATCCTTCAGGTACTGTTCGAGGATCTTGTTGGTGGTGCGCGGATAGACATAGTCGGTGCCGGCCAGCACCCAGCGCTCCACGCCTTCCTCGTTCATGAGATAGTCGACAGCGGGGATGGCCTGCTGGTTGGGGGCGGCACCGGTGTAGAAGACGTTGCGCTGGCTCTCCTCGCCCTCGTACTGGACGGGGTAGAAGAGGATCGAGTTCAACTCCTCGAACACCGGCAGGACCGACTTGCGGCTGACGGACGTCCAGCAGCCGAAGACTGCCGCCACCTCGTCAACTGATATCAGTTCGCGCGCCTTCTCCGCGAAGAGCGGCCAGTCCGAAGCCGGGTCGACGACCACCGCCTCGAGCTTCTTGCCCAAAAGGCCGCCCTTCTTGTTCTGCTCCTCGATCAGAAAGAGCATGGTGTCCTTCAGCGTCGTCTCGGAAATCGCCATGGTGCCCGAGAGCGAATGCAGGACGCCGACCTTGATCGTGTCTTCCTGCGCGAATGCGCCGCCTGCGGCGAGCGTCAGACCGCCAGCAAGCGCCGTGGCCAGCACCGCGCGGCGGGTGAATGTCGTGCTCATCGTTGTGTTCCCCTGCAGATTGTTCGAACCGAGAGTCTTGTGAGGCTCTGCCGAAGGGAACTTTGCAGCCGGGTGCACCGGATGCCCATACGTCGAACAACGTAGGTGGACAGGGCGGCAGGGCGAATTTCCGCAAAGCCTTCACCGGCGCTCCGTTCGGAAACGACGGAAAGCTGTTCGCCTACTTTTTAATCATATTGCGAAACTGCCGAAAAAGTAGTCATGTAGAGACCGAACACCAGGGGGACTTCGAAACAGACAGTGGCGCGGCAGCGGATCCTTCCAATCAGGCGCGAGTACAATCGCTGGGTGGCTAACGAGACGCTGGAGGACTATGCCCTGCGTTTCACGGCCAAGAGCGCCCGGCGCTTTTCTAGCCAACGCATCTCGCAGACGGCCATCGGCGCCATATCCTTCCTCGCGCTGGAGGCGATCGGCGGGGCGATCACGCTGTCCTACGGAACCGCCAACGCTATCGCCGCGATCATCGTCGCAAGCATCGCGATTCTCGCCGTCGGGGTGCCGATCGCACGCTACGCCACCCGCCATGGGCTCGACATCGATCTTCTGACGCGCGGCGCGGGTTTCGGCTATATCGGCTCGACCATCACCTCGCTCGTCTATGCGGGCTTCACCTTCATTCTCTTCGCCATCGAGGCGTCGATCATGACGAGCGCGCTCAAACTCGCCTTCGGCGTCCCGCTGTGGATCGGCTACATCGTCAGCGCGGTGGTGGTGATCCCGCTGGTCACGCACGGCGTGAGGCTTATCAGCCGCTTCCAGCTTCTCACCCAGCCGATCTGGATCGTGCTCAACATCCTGCCTTTCCTCTTCATCGCCGTGATGGACTGGGAAACGTTCGGGCTGTGGCTCGCCTTTCCCGGCGTCGACGCGGCGCGCGCCGGCGGCGCGTCCGTGCTGGAGCTGGCCAAGTTCGGTGCGGCATCCGCCGTCATCCTGGCGCTGATGACGCAGGTGGGCGAACAGGTGGATTTCCTGCGCTTCCTGCCGGCGGAAGGCGGGAAACCCAAGCGCTACCGGCTGGGCGTGTTCCTGGCCGGTCCCGGATGGGTCGTCGTCGGCGCGCCGAAGCTGCTCGCCGGCTCCTTTCTCGCTGTCCTGGTGCTGTCGACGGGCGTGCCGGCCGAGCACGCCGCCGAACCGGCCCAGATGTATGCGGCCGCCTTCGGCTACATGATCCCCGACGAGACCCTGGCGCTGATCCTGATGGCGGTCTTCGTCGTCGTCAGCCAGCTCAAGATCAACGTCATGAACGCCTATGCCGGCTCGCTCGCCTGGTCGAACTTCTTCTCGCGCCTCACCCACAGCCATCCCGGCCGCGTCGTCTGGCTCGTCTTCAACGTGGCGATTGCGCTTCTCCTCATGGAGCTCGGCATCTACCGGCTCCTGGAACAGACGCTCACCATCTTCTCCATCGTCGCCATGGCGTGGCTGTGCACCGTCTCGGCCGACCTTTTCGTCAACAAGCCGCTGGGGCTGGCGCCGCCGGGCATCGAGTTCAAGCGTGCCCACCTTTACGACATCAACCCGGTGGGAGTCGGATCCATGGCACTGTCGGGCACGATTGCGCTTGTCGCCCATTTCGGCACCTTCGGCCCGATGGCGGCAGCGCTTGCGCCCTATATCGCACTCCTTACGGCGTTTATCGCCGCGCCGGCAATCGCCTATGCCACGAAGGGGCAATACTATCTGGCCCGCAAGCCGAGGAAGGCGTGGCAGGGTGCCGGAAGCCTCACATGCTCCATCTGCGAGCACGCCTTCGAGCCCGAGGACATGGCGTGGTGCCCGGCCTATGCCGCGCCGATCTGTTCGCTGTGCTGTTCGCTTGATGCGCGTTGTCACGATCTGTGCAAGCCCAAGGCAAATGTACGCGCGCAGGCGATGCACGTGGCCGAGCGCCTGCTGCCGGCCTGGGCCGTGCACAGACTGCAGACGCGGCTTGGCCGGTTTGCGCTGGGCATGGTCTGTGCCGTTGCCCTGATCGGCGCCATTCTGGCGCTGGTTTATTCCTTCGCCACGCGCGCCGCCCCCGAGACGGCGGACGTGGTCGGCGGCACGATCGCCGTCGTCTTCTTCGCCTTCTGCGTGGTGGCCGGCGTCGTGACCTGGTTCATCGTCCTTGCGCACGACACGCGCGGGATCGCGGAGGAGGAAAGCGCGCGGCAGAACACGCTGTTGCTCAAGGAGATCACCGCGCATCGCAAGACCGACGCAGCACTGCAAAAAGCGAAGGAGAAGGCGGAAGCCGCCAACCGCGCCAAGAGCCGGTATGTCGTGGGGCTAAGCCACGAGTTGCGCACGCCCCTCAACGCGGTGCTGGGCTATGCCCAGATCCTGGAGCGCGAGCGGGAACTGCCGGCACCCTGGCTCTCCTCGGTCGGCGTCATCCGGCGCAGTGCGGAGCACCTGTCCGGCCTCATCGACGGGCTGCTCGATATCTCCAAGATCGAGGCGGGCCGGCTGCAGGTCTATTCCAACGACATCAACCTTTCCGATTTCCTCGACCAGATCGTCGGCATGTTCCGCCTGCAGGCGGAGGCGAAGGGGCTCGCCTTCCGCCACCGCCGCGACGCCAACCTGCCGCAGCACGTGCGCGCGGACGAGAAGCGCCTCAGGCAGATTCTCGTCAACCTGCTTTCCAACGCCATCAAGTTCACCGACCACGGAGAGGTCGCCTTCACGGTATCCTACCGCTCCGAGGTGGCGACTTTCCGCGTCGCCGACAGCGGGCCGGGCATCGGCGAGGAGGATCTGGCGCGGATCTTCGAGCCCTTTGCGCGCGGACAGGCCGAACGCAACCGGCTTTCGCCGGGGTTGGGGCTGGGGCTGACCATCACCAAGCTTCTGGCAGAGACCCTGGGCGGCGAGATCACCGTGGAAACGAAGCCCGGCGCGGGCTCCGTCTTCCAGGTGCGCCTCATGCTCGCCAAAGTGGACCGGCCGGCGATGCCCGCCACGCAGCACCGGGCGATCAGGGGCTACAAGGGGCAGCGCCGGGCCATCATGGTCGTGGACGACAATGCCGAGCACCGCGAGATGATGCGGCAGATGCTGCAGCCGCTCGACTTCACCGTGCTGACGGCGGTCGACGGGCCGGAGTGCCTGACGCTGATCGAGGGCGGACGGCCGGATCTCTTCTTCATCGACATCCTCATGCCGGGCATGAGCGGCTGGGAACTCGTCGCGCGCCTGCGGGAAAACGGCCAGGCCGCTCCCATCATCATGCTGTCGGCCAATATCGGCGACGAGATCGCCCGGACCAACCGCGATGCAGGCCACAGCGACACGCTGACGAAGCCGTTCGATCTGCGCCAGCTGATGGAGAAGATCGCCACGCATCTCGAACTCGAATGGATCGAGGAAGGCACGGCAAGGAACGAAAGGGCAGCGGGGCGGGAGGACGGCTCGCTGCTCCGTTCGCCCGGCGCACGGCATCTGCGCGAGCTTGCCGACCTTGGCCGGATCGGTCATGTGCGCGGCATCGACAACAAGCTTGCGGAACTCGCCCGCACGCCGGAGAACGCACGTCTGGTCGAAATGCTGCGGATGCGCATGGAGGCGTATGATTTCGACGGCTATCAAAAACTGCTGGAGAGCGTGAGCGAAGATGAGTGACATCACGCCCGAAGGGGACATCATCCTGGTCGTCGACGATTCGCCCGAGGCGCTCGGCTTCCTCACGCGTGCGCTCGAGGAAGCGGGCATCACGGTGCTGGTCGCCACCAGCGGCGAGGCGGCGCTCGACATCCTCGGCAGGCTCACGCCGGACATTGTCCTGATGGATGCCGTCATGCCCGGGTTCGACGGCTTCGAGACCTGCCGCCGCATCAAGGCACAGGCTGCAATCGCGCATGTGCCGGTCATCTTCATGACCGCCCTGACGGAGACGGAGCACGTGGTCCGCGCGCTGGAGGCCGGCGGCGTCGACTACCTCACCAAGCCGATCAACCTGGAGGAACTGCGCGCGCGCATGCGGGTGCACCTGGCCAACGCACGCAGCACGCATCGCGCCCGGGTGGCGCTCGACGCGGCGGGAAGGCATCTGATGGCCTTTTCTTCCGACGGCGCGGTGCATTGGACGACGCCGCAGGTGAGAAGGCTCCTCGATACGCCAGGTGGCGAACATGCCACCGAAGCGCTCGGCACCCGCGTCAGCGCGTGGCTTGCCGAAACCGGGGGCGTTGCCGGCGGGACAATCACGCTGGAGCGCGCCAATTCCACCGATCTGCAACTTATCTATCTGGGGCCGATTGGCTCAGACGAGCACCTCTTCCGGCTGATTTCCGAAAGCAACGACGACCAGCAAGGCACGCTTCGGCAGCATTTCGGGCTGACGGCGCGGGAAAGCGAGGTGCTGTTCTGGATCGCGCGGGGCAAATCCAACCGCGATATCGGCGATGTCCTGGGTCTCAGCCCACGCACGGTGAACAAGCACCTGGAGCAGATCTACATCAAGCTCGGCGTGGAAAACCGGGCTTCCGCCGCCGTCAAGGCAATACACCTTCTCACGTAGATTGCCTCATTGCAGCACGGACAGGCGCTCGGATGCCTTCCCCGGAACGCCCGATCCTTCCTGCAGGCGCCGGTAGAGGCCGCCGTGTGCCAGAAGCTCGTCATGCGTGCCCTCCTCGCGAATGCCCGACCCGTCGATGACGACGATCCGGTCGGCACTGCGCACCGTTGCCAGGCGATGGGCGATCACGAGCGTGGTGCGGCCCTGCGAAAGGTCTGCAAGGGACCTCTGGATCTCGCGCTCGGTCTCGGTGTCGAGCGCGGAGGTGGCTTCGTCGAGGATCAGGATCGGCGGATTCTTCAGGAAGATGCGGGCGATCGCCAGCCGCTGCTTCTGCCCGCCGGACAGCTTCACGCCGCGCTCGCCGATGACGGTGTCCAGCCCCTGCGGCAAATTCTGGATGGTTTCCTCCAGGCGTGCACGCCGCACGGCCTGCCAGATCTCCGCCTCGGATGCGTCGAGCCGCCCATAGGCGATGTTCTCGCGGACGGTACCGCCGAACAGGAAAACATCCTGCTGCACGATGCCGATCTGCTGGCGCAGTGAGGCGAGCGTCATGTCGCGTATATCGATGCCGTCGATCGTCACCGCCCCCGACTGCACGTCGTAGAAGCGCGGCAGCAGCGCGCAAAGTGTCGTCTTTCCGCTTCCCGACGGGCCGACGAAGGCCACGGTCTCGCCCGGAGCGATCGACAGATCCACATCCTCAAGGACCGGGCGCGCGCCGTCATAGCCGAAGGTCACGCGGCGGTAGCGGATCGCCCCGCGAAAGGCGGGCGCTGGCTTCGCCCCGGGCCGGTCGGTGATGTCGGGCGCCGTTTCGAGAAGCTGCTGGTAGCGGCGAAAACCGGCAAGCCCCTTGGGATAGGTTTCGATGACGGCGTTGATCTTCTCGATGGGGCGGAAGAAGACGGTCACGAGCAGCAGGAAGCCCACGAAGCCGCCATAGGTGAGGCTGCCCTGGAGCACGAAATAGCTGCCGGCCAGCATGACGACGAGCTGGACGAGCCGCATGCTCATGTAGCTGAGCGAAGTGGAGGCCGCCATGATCTTGTAGGCTTCGAGCTTCGTGTCGCGGTAGCGGGCGTTGTCCCGGTCGAACAGGCGGCGCTCGTGGTCCTCGTTGGCGAATGCCTGCACCACGCGCATGCCGCCGACATTCTCCTCTATACGCACGTTGAAATCGCCGACCCGGCCGTAGAGCGCCTGCCAGTTGCGCGTCATCCGCCCGCCATAGGTGGTGGTGAGCCAGGCGACCAGGGGCACGATGACGGCGGTGATCAGCGCCAACTGGACATTCACCGTCAGCATCAGCGCAAAGGCGCCGATGAAGGTCATCACGGCGATGAAGAGGTCCTCGGGACCGTGGTGGGCGACTTCGCCGATCTCCTCCAGGTCCTTCGTGACGCGGGCGATGAGGTGACCGGTCTTGTTGTTGTCGTAGAAGCGGAAGGAAAGCCTTTGCAGATGGTCGAAGGCCTTGCGGCGCATGTCGGTCTCGATGTTGATCCCCAGCATGTGCCCCCAATAGACGACGACCGCCGTCAGCGCCGTGTTGGCGGCATACATGACCGCGAGCCCGGCCGCGGCCAGGAGGATGAGCGACCAGCTCCCGGTCGGCAGGAAATTGTCGACGAACATCTTGGCCGCCATCGGAAAGGCGAGCTCCAGGAGGCCCGCCAGGATCGCGCAGGAAAAATCCAGCAGGAACAGCGACCTGTAAGGTGCGTAATAGGTAAAGAACCCTCTGAGCATGGTCCCGCGTCTCGATGTTCGATCCACTTTACGACCTGGCAGCTTCATTGCGTCCCCTGCCGAGAAGCCACACGAGATACGGTCCGGCAACCACCGCGGCGAAGAGCCCGACGGGCATCTGGTAGGGAAAGGCGATCATCCTACCAAGCCAGTCCGCCACGATCAGGAGCGTGGCGCCGATCAAGACCGCCCCGAACAGATGGGCGGGGCCTACGGGAAGCCCGATCCGGCGCGCGACATGCGGCGCCACCAGGCCGACAAAGCTCAAGGGCCCCACCAAAAGCGAGGCCGCGGCCGTCAAAAGCGCCGCCGTTCCCACGAGAACGGCACGGCTCCGCCTGACGGGGATGCCCAGCGCGGAGGCGAAAGTATCGCCGAGCGGGAATATCTCCAACCAGCGCCAGACGAGCAGGACAGGTGCGATCAAGGCGCTCGCCGCGAACGCGGCGAAGACGGCGTCGCTCCACCCGGCATCGTTCGTCGATCCGCTCAGCCAGCGCAGAACTTCGTAGGACTGCACATTGCCCATGGCGATGACCGAGGTGAGCACGGCGCTGCACAGCGCGCCCGCGGCAATGCCGGACAGAAGGAGGTGGCTGCGCCCGAAGGAGGCGCGTGCGGCAACCGCCAGCATGACGGCCAGCACCGCAAGCGCGCCGAGAACGGAAAAGCCGAGGCGAAGGGCGAGCCCCGGAGACGCGAACAGGAAGAGCGCGGCGGCAAGCCCCACCCCGGCACCGGCACCCACGCCGAGCACTTCGGGGCTGGCACGCGGGTTGCCC
>NZ_JBHSUM010000106.1:0-14213 GCF_042660605.1 Nitratireductor sp. GCM10026969 | reverse complement strand
GTCTCGCGGGCGGAAGCCCGGCCGCCGCCGCGATAGTCCCGCAGGCCGTATTTCATCTCGTAGGTATAGTCGGCGTGACCCGGGCGGTAGCGCTGGGCGATTTCGCTGTAGTCCTTCGAGCGCTGATCGACGTTCTCGATCAGCATGGAGACCGGCGTACCGGTCGTGACCACCGTCTCCCCGTCATCCTCCGGCAGGACGCCGGAGAGGATCCTCACCTGGTCGGGCTCGCGCCGCTGGGTGACGAAGCGCGACTGGCCGGGCCGGCGCCGGTCGAGCTCGGCCTGGATGTCGGCCTGGCGAAAGCGGATGCCCGGCGGGCAGCCGTCGACGACGCAGCCCAGAGCCGGTCCGTGGCTTTCGCCCCAGGTCGTGACACGGAACAGATGACCAAAGGTGTTGTGTGACATTGCCAAGCTTCCTCACGGGCCGGAGCCCGCTTCTATTTTGCTTTGCGAGAGCGGTCAAACCGTTCGCATACGGACCACTTTTGACACAATTACGCGTATCATCGCGCAGTGAAATCACCTAGTTTTCATCGTCCGCCCGCCGGGACAGGAAAAGAGGATCAATTCATGCGACTCACCGCCGCCGCCCTGGCTTTCGCCCTTCTCGCCACCCCCGCACTCGCTGCCGACACGGAGGGCAAGATCACCACGGTCGACCGGGAAAACATGACGATTACGCTGCAGGACGGGTCGACCTACCGCCTGCCGCCGGAAATGGATGCCTCGGCGGTCTCCGACGGCATGGACGTGGTGATCGCCTACCGGGTCAACGAGGACGGGGAAAGGCAGATCACCGACATGCTGCTGCCGGACTAACGCCGGCCGGCGCTCTCACAGCCACTCCAGCCCGCCGTCCTTGACGCGCAGCACACGATCCTGCGGGATATGCATCTCGACCGCTTCATGCGGGGACATGCCGCCGATCAGGTGAAAGATGGTGCGCATGACGCCGCCGTGCGTGACGCAGATCGTCGGTCTTTCAAGGCTTTCCAGCCAGGAGCAGACCCGCTGCGCCAAGACCACGTAGCTCTCTGCCTCGGGCCCCGGCGGCAGGAATTCCCATTTCCCCCGCGTGCGCGCCAGCGTGCAGCCGGGCTCCTGTTCTTCAAGCTCGGGATAGGTGAAGCCCTGCCAGCTGCCGAAATGCACCTCCTTCAGGCGCGGATCGGTGACATACCCCTCCGGGGACAGGCCTAGCTGTACGCGAATCCGCTGCATCGTCTCGCAGGTGCGGCGAAGGGGGCTGGCGACGTAGTCGTAGGCGGCCGGATCGCCGATAAGCCCGGCAAGGCGCCGGCCGTTATCGTCTGCCTGGGCGCGGCCGATCGCATTGATGTCGGTGTCGGCCTGCCCCTGCAGCCGCTCCTCCACGTTCCAGTCGGTCTGCCCGTGCCGGGAGATATAAAGGAGGGGCGGCAGCAATATCTTCTCGGACCGGCTGCTAATGATCATTCACAACGGATATATCCGGCGCATCGACGGCCTTCATGCCGACAACGTGATAGCCCGAATCGACGTGCAACACCTCACCGGTCACGGCGCGCGAAAGATGCGAGAGCATATAGACGCCGGTATCGCCCACCTCGTCGATCGTAACGGCGCGCTTGAGCGGCGAGTTGTACTCGTTCCAGCGCAGGATGTAGCGGAAATCACCGATGCCGGAGGCAGCAAGTGTCTTGATCGGGCCGGCGGAGATGGCGTTGACGCGGATATTGGAGCCGCCCAGGTCGACGGCGAGGTAGCGCACGCTGGCCTCCAGTGCGGCCTTGGCCACGCCCATCACGTTGTAGTGCGGCATCACCTTCTCGGCGCCGTAATAGGTCATGGTCAGGATCGAGCCGCCATCGCTCATCAGCGGCTCGGCCTGCTTCGCGACCGCCGTCAGCGAATAGACGGAGATGTCCATGGTGCGCAAAAAGTTGTCGCGCGAAGTGTCGACGTAGCGCCCCGTCAGCTCGTCCTTGTCCGAAAACGCAATGGCGTGGACGACGAAGTCGAGCTTGCCCCAGCGCTTCCTAACCTCCTCGAAGATCGCCTCGATGGTGGAAAGGTCCGTGACGTCGCAGTGTCCGATGACCGTGGCGCCCAATTCGGCGGCGAGCGGCTCGACGCGCTTCTTCAGCGCCTCGCCCTGATACGTCAGCGCCAGCTCCGCGCCTTCGGCCGCGCACGCCTTGGCGATGCCCCAGGCAATCGACCGACTGTTGGCGATACCAAGAACGAGTCCCCGCTTACCGGCCATCAGGCCATTGCCACCTGCCATAGACGATTCTCCGATCTTGTTAGGGCGAACGCCCTATCGCACAGCGGCTGCGATGCATCAAGCGCATAGCTCGCCGGGGAACGGCGTGCCCTCATCATTCAGGATATCACGCCTCTGCCTTGCGGTAGAGCGCCTCCAACGCCTCGTCGCCGCCCTCCGGCAGCATGATGCGTACATGGGCGTAGAGGTCGCCATTGCCGTCGCCCTTCAAGGGCAGGCCGCGGCCCTTGAGCCGCAAGGTACGGTCGGAACTCGACCAGGCCGGCACGCGGACGGCCACCTTGCCGGTGGGCGTTTCCACCGCCACCTTGGCGCCCAGAACCGCGTCGCGCAGGCTGACGGGCAGGTCTACATGAAGATCACGCCCCTCGACGCGGTAGCGCGGATGCCGGCGCAGGCGCAGCTTCACGAGCGCGTCGCCGCGCTGGCCGAAGGGCGTTTCGGCGCCCTGCCCCTTCAGGCGGATCGTCTGGCCGTCCTCGACATAGCGCGGCAGTTTGACGGCGATGCGCCGCCCGTCGGGGAAGACCGCCGTCACCTTGTTGGCGTTGGCGAAATCCTCGACATCGACCTCCAGCGTCGCATTGATATCTCCCATTCCCTCGGGGCGCTGCTGCCCGCGCCGGGCGCCCCGGGCGCCATGCGAGAAGGCGTGGCCGAACAGTTCGCTGAAGATGTCGGCCTCGCCCATGGGATCGCCGTCGAAGCCGCCGGAGCGGAACTCGTAATGCGTGCGGCCGGGGCCGCCACCGCCGGCATGGCGGAAGCCGGCGAACGGATCGCCATGGGCGCCGCCCTCGAAACCGTGAAAACGCGGCTTGCCGCTGGCGTCGATCTCGCCGCTGTCGAAAGCGCGGCGCTTCTCCTCGTCGCCGAGGATTTCATAGGCCTGGCCGATTTCGGCAAAACGCTCCTTTGCCCGCGGGTCGTCCGGCCGCTGGTCGGGGTGGTACTTCTTCGCCAGACGGCGGTAGGCCGCCTTTATATCTTTTGCGGACGCGCCCTTCTGCACGCCCAGCACGTCATACGGGTCTTTCATCGTCAGCCTTGCCCAAAAAGGCGGCGCCAGCCGCCAACCGGGTGTTTTGCTTATGTTTTCGCTCGCGCCCGTTATATGCGCATTCGCAGTGCCGAATTCCAGTGCGATGGTAGATCCGCGCGAACAGCGGAGCTTGCAAACTTCCCTCTCCTCGCCTGTCGACAAGCCAAGGCGTTCGCTTGACATCACGTGCCGGTTTCATAGCATGCGCGCGTTTTCATGAAGTTATGGAGTTTTTCAAAATATGCGATCCAATTCGATCATTGTTTCACTTTCATTTCTTTCCGTGGTGTTCCTGTCGGCGCCGGCCGCCCACGCGCAGGAGGAGGGTCCGCTCTCCGCGACAACGCCGGGCTCGCGCTACGTGACCGTGACCAAGGGACCGGAAGAGCCGGAATCCATCGGCAGCTACGCCCTGCGGCTTTATCGCAACAGCAATCCGGATTTTCCCGCCGACGAATTCATCGCCGGCGTTGTCCTGCCGCGGGACGGTTCGCTCCTGCCGCTCGAGTGGCAGGACGTGACGGGTGACGGCGAGGAGGAATTGATCGTCCGCACCGAATCCGCCGGCAGCGGAAGCTATGTGAGCGCGGATGCGTTCAGTCTCGGTGAATCGGAAATCGTGCGCGTTGCCTCGGCAAGCGGCCTCGAGCCGGATGCGGATGTCGTCAGCGCATTGAAGGATTCGGCAGAGTAATCCTTGCCAGACCCCTTTCCAGGTGGTCGCTACATCCTTGTGAGATCCAGCAGGCTCAGACCGCCGGCGGCCCTTTCGCAGGCGAGGCCCCGGTAAAGATTGATCCCGTCGAAGCTCTCGCGCGTGGTGGTGAAGGCGAGGCAGCTTTGCCCGCCTTCCTCCTGGCGCTCCACGGTCGTGATTACGCCGCTCGCCTCGCTCTCGGGGCTTTCCCATGGTCGCCCGACGGCGGCGGCGGGCGCATCAGCGGAAAGGGCCGCCAGAATGGCGGAACCGTCCGCGTTCGCCTCCTGAGGGAGAGAAGAGGTCTGCGGCACGGAGCCGGTTACGAGGCTGCGATCCGGTTCGAGCGCGGCCGCACCTTGCCATGTAGCGCCACAGCCCTGTACCCCTGCAGCAAGCGCAACGAGAAGCGCCGCCCTGGAAAAAAGGCGCAGTGACAAGCATCTCCCCTCGTCTGTCACTTGCATCGAGCCGGGCAAACGGCATTCTCCCCTGATCAGGATCAGTGAGCAGGACAATGGTTACGAATGCGTTAAACGAATCGGACTTCACCGAGAGCGGTGATCCCTTCCGCTTGTTCGGCGCCTGGCTCGCGGACGCGGAAGCCGCCGAGCCGAACGACCCGAACGCCACGGCACTGGCGACGGTGGATCCGGACGGCATGCCGAATGTCCGCATGGTGCTGCTCAAGGGCTTCGACGAACACGGCTTCGTCTTCTACACCAATTACGAGAGCGCCAAGGGCCGGGAGATCCTGTCCTCGATGAAGGCGGCCATGTGCTTCCACTGGAAGAGCTTGCGCCGGCAGGTGCGCGTGCGCGGGCCGGTGGAGGAGGTCAGCCGGGAGGAGGCGGACGCCTATTATGCCTCGCGCCCGCGCGGCAGCCGCATCGGCGCCTGGGCCTCGAAACAGTCGCGGCCGCTGGAAAGCCGGTTCGCGCTTGAAAAGGCCGTAGCGGAATACACGGCGAAGTTCGCCGTCGGCGCGATCCCGCGGCCGGACTATTGGTCCGGCTTCCGCATCGTTCCCGAGATGATCGAGTTCTGGCACGACCGGCCCTTCCGGCTGCACGACCGGGTGGTCTTCAAGCGTGCGGGCAAAGGTTGGGAGAAGGTGCGGCTTTATCCATAGGGGAACATCGTCCGCTGCCGCGGCGTTCGGCGCCTGCAACGGGAGCCGAAGCATGCTTCATCGCCTTCAGGAGAGAGCCGTTGCGCCACGAAGGGCGGCCGCATTGCGGGCGCTGGCGATCGGCGCCGTGGCCATCGGCGCATTTGCCGTCGGAGCGCTGGCGATCAGCCGGCTCGCCATTGGAAGAGCACGAATCCGTTCACTGCGGATCGATGAGCTGACGGTCGGGAGGCTGCATGTCACCAGAAATACGGGCAGCCCCGATGCCGGGCCGCGGGAAACACCGGACTGAGGGGCGATACCCTATCTCGCCTTCTTCCTTTCCATGAAGGCAAGGAGGGCGGTCTTGGCCTCCTGGGATTGAAGCCGCGCCTTGAAATGGGCGGCCTCCTCCCCGATCCGCGCCACAAGCTGTTCGCGGGAGCCGCGCATCAGGTCGCGCGTGAGCGCAAGCGCCTCCGGCGGCTTTCGCGTAATCGCCGCGGCAGCGGCAAGCACCGACGTCTCCAATTCTTCCTGCTCGACCACCGCATATATCAGCCCTGCCTCCCGTGCCTGTTCGGCGGACAGGCCGTCGCCGAGACCGAGCAGCGCGAATGCGCGCTGGTGGCCGAGAATGGCGGGAAGGAGCAGACTCGAGCCGGCTTCCGGAACGAGGCCGAGATCGACAAAGGGCGTTTGAAACGCGGTGCGCGGGGTGGCGAAGGTCAGGTCGCAGTGCAGGTGCATCGTCGTGCCGATGCCCACGGCAATCCCGTCGACGCCCGAGACGATCGGCTTTCGGCAGGTGGCAAGCGCGGTGAGGAAATCGAAAACCTCGGTGCCGCTTTCCCCGCCGTCGGCGACGGCAAGAAAATCCGTCAGGTCGTTCCCGGCGGAAAAGGCGCCCGGCACGCCCAGAAGCACATGGCATCGCACCGCCTCGTCCGCGTCGCCCCCGGCAAGCGCGGCAGCCATGGCGGCATACATGGCGCGATCGATGGCGTTCTTCTTCTCCGGCCGCTCAAGACGAAGGATCTGCACGGCATCCTGGCGCTCGACGCGGATATGAGTGCTCATGCCCGATCCCCGATGAGGGTGCCGGCCAAGGCGCGCAGGCTCTCCGTACCCTCGATGACGGTCGCTCTCAGCGCTGCCGTCTCTGCAAGGTGGTTTTCCGCGAAGTAGCGGCACAGCCGCGCCTGCTGTGCGTCTCCAGCCGAAACGGCACCGCGCGCCACCATCACGCCGCCCGAGGCGAGAGCGAAGAGACGCAGATAAGGCGTGGCGCCGGAAAGCGCCTCCTCCTGTCTCCCTTCCTCCATGAGCCGAAGCAGATGTCCGGTCGAGGCGTCCAGATCGTCGAGTGCGGCGGCGAGACGGGCGGCGGTATCGCCCAGCTCCGGCATGTTGGAGCCGCGCACGGTCTCAATATCGCGGCGCAGCTCGGCCAGATAGCCGCGCACATGCTCGCCGCCGGCCTGGGGCAGCTTGCGCGTGACGAGATCGATCGCCTGGATGCCGTTGGTGCCCTCATAGATGGGCGCGATCCGCGCGTCACGCAGCAGCGCCGCCGCGCCGGTCTCCTCGATATAGCCCATGCCGCCATGCACCTGGACGCCGAGCGAGGCGACCTCCATGCCGACATCGGTTGGAAACGCCTTCGCCACCGGTGTGAGCAGGTTGGCCCGCTGCTGCCAGTGGGCCACCTCCTCCCCGCCCGTCAGGCGCGCCATGTCTATGGCATGGGCGCAGGAATATGTGATGGCGCGGGCGGCCTGCGCCATGGTCTTCATGCTCGCCAGCATGCGCTGGACGTCCGGGTGCTCGACGATGGCGCTCATCTCGCCGCCGCTTGACCCCGGCGCGCGGCCCTGCCGGCGCTCGCGCGCATAGGCAAGCGCGTTCTGGTAGGCGGCCTCGGCCACGGCAACGCCCTGCATGCCGACGGCGAGCCGCGCGTTGTTCATCATGGTGAACATGCAGGCGAGCCCGCGATTTTCTTCGCCGACCAGCCAGCCGACGGCGCCCGGTGTATCGCCGAAACGGCCGTCTCCATAGATCATCGTGCAGGTGGGCGAGGCGTGGATGCCGAGCTTGTGCTCCAGGGACGCGCAGAAGACGTCGTTGCGGGGCCCGAGCGTGCCGTCCTCCTTCACCAGGAATTTCGGCACCAGGAAAAGTGAAATTCCCTTCGTGCCCGCCGGCGCGCCGGGCAAGCGCGCCAGCACCATATGCACGATGTTGTCCGTGAGATCGTGCTCGCCATAGGTGATGAAGATCTTCTGGCCGAAGAGGCGGTAGGTTCCGTCGCCCGCCGGCTCGGCACGGGTCTTCAGCGCACCCAGATCGGAGCCGGCCTGCGGCTCCGTCAGATTCATCGTGCCCATCCATTCGCCGGTCACGAGCTTTTCGAGATAGGTCTCTTTCAGATCATCGCCGGCATGCTTCTCCAGCGCCTCGACGGCGCCCATGCTGAGCGTCGGTCCTATGGCGAAGGCCATGGAACCGGCGTTCCACATCTCGAGCGCAGCCACGGCGAGCATCATCGGCAGGCCTTGTCCGCCGTGGTGCTCCGGCGCCGAAAGCGCGTTCCAGCCGCCTTCGCGCCAGTGGCGGTAAAGGTCCCGCCACCCGGCAGGCATGGTCACCGCGCCGTCCCGCCAGCGCGCACCCTCCTCGTCGCCGATGCGGGCCAGCGGCGCAATCTCCTCGCCGGCGAAGCGGCCGGCCTCCCTCAGAACCGCCTCGACGAGATCATGCGAAAGGTCGCCGGCAAGCCCCTCGTCGATGATGCGGTTCAATCCCGCAATATGGTTGAGCGCGTGAGCGATCTCGTCGACTGGCGCACGATACATTCGCCTCCTCCATCACCGATGCCCGAGCCCAAGCGTAACCCTGCCCTGCCGTCCCCGCCAGCCTTGCAAGGCGATGCCGGAATATTTTCTTTTTACGTAAACGTCAATACTTGACCAAAATCAAGCCGGTGGCAGGCCAAGGCCACAGCCTGTATTCGAGGAAAGCTCGCATATCGCGGCGTCCTTCAACGGCGTGCCTAGATGATCATATCGGTGTGCAGGAGATATGATCCGACACGGCTTGAAGTGGACCTCCGACCGTCACTGATGCCAAGGCTGCTCAGTTCCCTGGAATATTGCCTCGTTCAGGCATCGACGCCGATCGGTTTCACCCGCTCAGACCGTATCATGAAGGCGCCTGGTCCGATCAGGTACCCGCCGCCTCACGCTCGACGGCGCGCCAGCCGATGTCGCGGCGGCAGAAGCCCTCAGGCCAGTCGATGCGGTCGACGGCACGGTAGGCAGCGTCTCGCGCTTCGGTGACGTTCACACCCAATGCGGTGACGTTGAGCACGCGCCCGCCATTGGCGACGAGCTGGCCGTCGTTTGTCACAGTACCGGCATGGAAGATCTCGACGCCGCCTTCTCCCGCAGCGGCATCGAGGCCGCCGATCGCGGTGCCCTTTTTCGGCGTGCCGGGATAGCCTTCGGCAGCGAGCACCACCGTCAGCGCCGCCTCGTCGCGCCACCGGGCTGACATATGTGCAAGCTGGCCGTCGACAGCCCCCTTCATGAGAGCCAGGAGATCGTCCTTCAGGCGCGGCATCAGCACCTGGCACTCCGGATCGCCGAAGCGCACATTGTATTCGATGAGGCTGGGCCCGTCCTCAGTGATCATCAGCCCCGCATAGAGAACGCCGGTGAAGGGCGCGCCCATCTCCGCCATGCCCTTGAGGGTCGGCTCAATGATCTCGCGCATGGTGCGCTCCACCATCGACGCGCTCATCACCGGGGCCGGCGAATACGCACCCATGCCGCCCGTGTTAGGACCGGTATCGCCCTCGCCGACGCGCTTGTGGTCCTGCGCCGTGCCGAAAGGCAGCGCCGTCTTGCCGTCGCACAGGCAGAAGAAACTCGCCTCCTCGCCCTGCAGGAATTCCTCGATCACCACCTGCGCTCCCGAGGCGCCGTAGAGACCGGAGAAGCAGTCGTCGATCCCCGCACAGGCCTCCTCCTCGGTCATAGCGATGAGAACGCCCTTCCCGGCGGCCAACCCGTCGGCCTTCACGACGATGGGTGCGCCGATGCTGCGGACATAGTCCTTGGCATGAGAGGCATCCGCGAAGCGCGCATAGGCGGCCGTCGGGATTCCGTAACGGCTGCACAGGTCCTTGGTGAAACCCTTCGAGCCCTCGAGCCGCGCCGCATCCGCCGTCGGCCCGAAGACGGGAATGTCTGCTGCGAGCAGGTCATCGGCAAGGCCGGCGACCAACGGGGCCTCCGGCCCCACCACCACGAGGTCGATGGCCCGCTCACGGCAGAAGTCGACCACCGCCGCATGGTCGCGTGCATCCAACGAGACACACTCGCCATGATGCGCGATCCCCGGATTGCCGGGTGCGGCGTAGAGCTTTTCGAGCATGGGTGAAGCGGCAATCTTCCAGGCCAATGCATGCTCGCGGCCGCCCGAACCGATGAGAAGAACCTTCATGCGCAAGTGCCCTGCCGCGTTGTCGATAGCAGCAACGGGCTATGGCCGAAATGGTTCGAGGTCAAGCACCAACACCCGTGCGGCCAGGAAAGCCACCGGCAATGCTTGACGCGGGCGACGGGTCTTGCCACTCCAGTTCCGTCACCAAGCGACAAGAGGCAGACAAATGGACACCATCCAGTCACGGCAGGCGCGGGGACGGGTGGCCGATGCACCGTCGGGGCATTGGGTCTACAGGCTTCTGCCGCGCGGTGCCTGGCCCTATGCGCAGCTTGCCCGCTGGGACCGGCCGATCGGCTGGCAGCTCCTGCTGTGGCCGTGCTGGTGGTCGCTCGCCATGGCGGCCAGCGCCGGTGCCGAACCCGGGGCACCGATCGCCAGCGTCCTGCCTTCTTTATGGCTGCTCGCCCTCTTCCTCGTCGGCGCCGTCGCCATGCGCGGCGCGGGCTGCACCTACAACGATCTGGTGGACGAGGACATCGACGAAGCCGTCGAGCGAACACGTTCGCGCCCCCTGCCCTCCGGCCAGGTCTCGCCGCGCCAGGCCTGGGCCTTTCTGGTGGCGCAGGCGCTCGTGGGACTTCTCGTGCTCCTGCAGTTCAACGGCTTCGCCATTCTCCTGGGCATGGCCTCGCTCGCCGTGGTCGCCGTCTACCCCTTCGCAAAGAGATTCACGGACTGGCCGCAACTCTTTCTAGGACTTGCCTTTTCCTGGGGTGCGCTTCTCGGCTGGGCAGCCCACCACGGCGGCCTGTCGCTCGCACCCTTCTTGCTTTACTGCGGCTCCATCCTGTGGGTGATCGGCTACGATACGATCTATGCGCATCAGGACAAGGAGGACGATGCAATCGTCGGCGTGCGCTCGACGGCGCGGCTGTTCGGCGAGAACACCAAGCCCTGGCTGATCGGGCTTTACGGCACGGCGCTCCTGTTCTTCGCCGTCGCCTTCGCCAATGCCGCGGTACCCATGCCGGCGCTTGCCGGCCTTGTGGCCGCCGGCGCGCACATGGCGCGACAGGTCCGCACCCTGGACATCGACGACCCGGACCAGTGCCTGGCGCTCTTCAAATCCAACACGGTGGTCGGCTGGCTGATCTTCCTCGGCCTTCTCGGCGGCGGCCTGTGGGCCGCCATCAGCCCGTATTTCTGAGGCGAAACCGCCGGGACGCGAAGGGCGATGACACCTCCGTTCGCCTGAAGCCGAACACTAATCCCGCGCGATGATCTCCTCGCCGCCGACGACGAGCCGAAGGCCGAGCGTGCCCAGCTGGCGACGGGCGAGAAAGCGGGCGCGGCGGCGGCGGACGGCCTGGCCCTGGCGGCGCTTCTTCGGCGGCTCCACCTTCACATGGCCGATGGACTCATCGAGCGTGCGGGCGACACCGTCGGCCTCCACGATCAGCATCGGCAGGCGATAGGCCTCCGCCCAGGCGTGCCAGTCGGCCGCCACGTCGTCGAGGTCACCGGCCACCAGAAGCGGAACCGAAAGCATCGGGTCCTTGTGCAAAAGCTCCAGGGTGACCGTGACGGCGCCTTCTTCTTCCTCGATCGCCCGCGCGGCAACGCCGCGGAAGGCGTTGGGCGGCAGGGCGAACGTGACGGGAAGCTGGCTCCTGTCGAGGAGCCGGCGCATGCGCACGCCGCGCTGGGTGATGGTGAAAGTGACTTCTCCGAAGTCGTCGTGGGACGCATAGCTCACCGCCTGCGGCAGGTGGAAGGGGTCGAGCCGCATTGCGCGGCCCGCCCAGACGGGCTTGAGACCACTCGCCATTGTTTTTTCGCCTTCCTGTTACTCCTGAGAGCCGGTTTTCCGGTTCTCTCCGGGCCGTTTTTTCCGGCCTCGTTATGGGAAGGACACTAGCGTGCGGATGTTACTTCCCGCCTTAGAAAGTCGGTTAAATTTTGCTGACCCGCCAAATGGTTAGCGGTTTGCGAACCGGGGAAACCAAGCGGAAAGCTTTGTCGCCGGATCGTTAACACCGCGGCTCTTCACGCTATTTCCATATCGAGCAGCGTGTCCATCAGCCGGCCCTTTTCCGGCATGCGGGTCTCCACCCCGGCAAGCCGCATCGCCATCCACAGGCCCGCCAGGTTGGAGGTGACCACCGGGCAGCCGATCCGGGCCTCGATCTCCGGCGCAAAGGTGGCCGCGGGCATCGCCGTACAGGAAATGAACAGCGCCTCCGCCCCCTCGACCATCGCGTCCTGCGCCGCCTGCACGATGGCACCGCGCTTGAGCCGGGCCATGTCGCGGTCGTCGGCGATATCGAGGCCATGGGCATTGAGGACCTCGAAGCCACTCCCTTCGAGATGATTGACGATCGCGTGCGCCGTCTCCGCCACATAGGGCGTCATGACGGCAATCCGCCGCACGCCCAGAGCGCGGAAGGCCCGCTTGGCGGCCATGATCGGCGTGACCAGGCGCACGCCGGGACGTTCCGTGGCAATCGTGGCGGCGACCTCGTCCTCGCCCAGCGCGACGGTGGCCGATGTGCAGGAGAAGTAGAGGGCGGAAAGCGGCACCCCGGGAACGACGAGCCCCGCGGCAGGCCCCAGATGCGGCAATGTGCGGGCAAGCTGTGCCGGGGCCGTCGGGTTCTCGAAGGGCACGCGTGTCGCGCAGACCGTCACGGAGGCGGGAATCAGCGCGCGGATGTCGCCTTCCGTCGTCAGGTCGGTCGCAAGCAGGAGTGCACCGATGAGGGGCTTCTGCGGCCCGTAGTCGCTTTCGTCCATGGTCGCCTCGATGCGGGGGAAGCCTAAACCACCTTCCCCGGGTTCATGATGTTTGCCGGATCGAAGGCCTTCTTCACCCGGCGCATGAGATCGGTGGCGACCTCTGACTGCGTGAAAAGGAGTTCTTCGCGTTTCATGCGGCCGATGCCGTGCTCGGCCGAAAAGGAGCCGCGCAATTCGCGCACGATGGCGTGCACCGTGTCGTTCATGGCGCGGTAGTATGCAAGGTATTCGGCGCGATCCATTCCGACGGGCTGCGAGATGTTGTAGTGCAGATTGCCGTCGCCCATGTGGCCGAAACAAGCGACCCGGCATCCCGGCACGACCTTTTCCACGGCCGCGCCCGCGCGGGCGATGAACTCGGGAATCGCTGCCACGGGAACCGAGATGTCGTGCTTGATGGAGGCGCCCTCGGGCTTTTGCGCCTCCGACATGAATTCGCGCAGGTTGCGAAGCTGGAGCGCCTGCGCCTCGCTCTGGGCGATGACGGCATCGGCGACATGGCCGTCCTCGAAGCCACGGGTGAGGACCTCCTCCATCAGTTCCCGTGCGTCCTCGGCGGAGCGCCCGGAGGAGACCTCGACCATCACGTACCAGGGATGATGCTCGGCCAGCGGCTGCTGCACGCCCGGCATGTGCCTCAAAACGAAGTCGAGCGGCGTGTGCGCCATCAGTTCGAAGGCGGTGAGCGCCGGGCCGGCCATGTCGTTGGTCGCTTCGAAGAACTTGAGCGCGGCCGCCGGCGAAGCGACGCCCGCCCAGGCGAGTTCGCGCCCCTTCGGCTTGGGAAAGAGTTTGACGACGGCGGCCGTGATGACCCCCAGCGTGCCTTCCGCGCCGACAAAGAGGTTCTTCAGGTCGTAGCCGGTGTTGTCCTTCTTCAGCTTGCGCAGATCGTCCAGCACCTCGCCCGTCGGCAGGACCACCTCCAGCCCCAGGCACAGTTCGCGCGCCGTGCCGTAGGCGAGCGCGCCGATGCCGCCGGCGTTCGCCGAAAGGTTGCCGCCGATCTGGCAGGAGCCCTGTGAGGCGAGCGTGAGCGGGAAGAGACGGTCGTTGGCGTCAACCTCTTCCTGCAGCGTCTGCAGCACCACGCCGGCCTCCACGGTCGCCGTGTTGGAGCTCAGGTCGAGCTCGCGGATGCGGTTGAGCCGCGACAGCGACAGCACTACCTCGCGGCCCGTGCCGTCCGGCATCTGCCCCCCGACCAGCCCCGTATTGCCGCCCTGCGGCACGACGGGCGTGCCCGTTTCCGTCGCAAGCTTGAGGATCTGGCTCACCTCGTCGGTGCTTCCCGGCTTCAGCACCAGTGCCGTGCGTCCGCCGAAGAGCCCGCGCGGCTCCTCCACGTGGGGGGCGATGTCGTCCGGGCCGGTGAGGGCATGGCGCTCGCCGACGATGGCGGTGAAGCGCTCGATCAAAGAAGGGTCGAGAAGGGCTGCGTGTTCGTTCATGGCGCGCAAGCTAGCGCCCCTCCGCCGCGATGTCACGCGGGGCGGCGGCACGCGCCAGCCGGTCGTTGATCGCCTCGCCCAGACCGGTAACAGGCACCGGCTCCGCCGCGATCACCGACGCACCCGAGGCATCGAGCGCGGACAAGTGGGAGAAGAGATTGGCCGCTGCCTCGCACAAATCGCCGGACGGCGACAGGTTCAAAATCACCGCCGCCTTATCCGCCCCGCGTGCGCGCTCGGGGCCGAAGGCAAGCAACGCCTCGCCGGGAAGGACGGCTTCCGCGTTCAGGCGGATGCGGGCTTCCGGCGCATAGTGCGAGGAAAGCATGCCCGGCGCCTGAACGCCGGTCGCCCCACGGGAAAGCCCCTGCCCCGCCACGCGCTCGACCTCCT
>NZ_JBHSUM010000105.1:11785-14391 GCF_042660605.1 Nitratireductor sp. GCM10026969 | reverse complement strand
GTGCCGCCGCCATCGATATCGCCGAAGAGCGGCCCATCATCCTGCGGCACGACATCGGACAGCGGCACGTTGCCCGTGTTGGTCACGGTGAAGGTGTAGGCGATCCTGTCGCCGACACGTGCCGCGCCGTCGCCGTCCGAGTCCTCGAACACGCCGGTCTTCTCCACCGCGAGCTCGGGATTCTGGGGATCGATGAGCACGCAATGGTCGGACGGGCAGTCCGGATCCGGTCCGCCGGGCTCCTTGACGATGTTGCCCAGGGGCCCGTCCGCGTTCAGCGGATCGGCAACCGTCGCCGACACCGCAAGCACCAGCGTCCCGTTTTCGCCGTCGATACGCGCGGGCACCGAGAGCCCCGTCCAATCCACCGTACCGCCGCCCGGGCTGCCTCCCGAATGTGCGCCGTCATTATCGGCGCCGGCGAAGACCAGGTTCTCGTCGAGAACGTCCTGGATGGCGTAGCTGTCGGTGAACCCGCCTTCATTGGTCAGGGTGATCTCGTAGGTGAGCGTTTCGCCCGCTTCCGCAACGTCGTCGGTCGGACCGCTCTCTCCCACCAGCCGCTTGACGAAGCTGATCGCCGGCGGGGCCACCTCGTGCTCCGTGGAACACGTCGTGCACTCCGGATCGGGATCGCCGCCGCCCGCCACATCGACCGCGTTCGACAGCGCGCCGACGGCCTCATCGTCCACCCTTGCCGTGTAGGTCACCGTATGGGCGCCGGCGGCCGTGCCGGAGGGAAGGGTAAAGGTGCGAGTCTGGCCGCTGCCATCGACCGTAAACAAACCGGCGTTCGTCACCGCGTCGAAGGTCAAGCCGCCGCTCAGCGTGTCGGTCAGCACCAGATCCTCGGTCGTGGCGGAGCCCGTCACCGTCGCGATCAGCGTATAGGTGATCGTCTGGCCCGCATCGACCTGTTCTCCGCTCGCCGGGTCGGACGTTTTCTCCGCCGAGATGGCGAGCAGCAGCGGGTGCTCGGTCGAGCAGTTGGTGCACTCGGGATCGGGATCGCCGCCGCCGGATGCTGTGACGGAATTGCCCACGGTTCCCGACGCCTGGTCGTTTACCGTCGCCGTATATGTGACCGCGTAATCGCCGGCCGCGGTGCCGGCCGGGAGCGTAAAGGTGCGCGCCTGGCCGCTGCCGCCCGCCGTGAAGGTACCGGCATTCGTCACCGCGCCGAAGGTCAGACCGTCATCCAGCGTATCCGCCAGGATAAGGTCCTCGGTCGTCGCGGAGCCCGTCACCGTCGCGATCAGCGTGTAGGTGATCGTTTGCCCCGCCTCGACCTGCGTGCCATCCGCCGGATCGGAGGATTTCTCCGCCGAGATATCCAGGAGCAGCGGGTGTTCGGTCGAACAGTTTTCGCAAGCGCCGGTGCTGGCCGTCACCTGGTTGCCGACCGTTCCGGCAGCCCCGTCGTTTACGGTCGCCGTGTAGGTCACAGTGTAAGTGCCTGCCGACGTCCCCTGCACAAGCGTGAAGGTGCGGGTCTGGCCGCTGCCGCCTTCCTGGACCTGCGGGCTGGTAGTCGCTACCGCACCGTAGGTCAGCCCGTCGTCCAGCGTATCGGTTAGTACGATATCCTCGATCGCGGCCGAACCGGTGATGGTCGTCACAAGCGTGTAGGTGATCGTGTCGCCGGCCTCAACCTGCGTTCCGTCAGCCGGATCGGCGGTTTTCTCGGTCACGATGTCCAGGAGCAGGGAATGCTCGGTCGCACAATTCGTGCATTCCGGATCCGGATCGCCGCCGCCCGAGGCCGCGACGGAATTGCCCACGGTCGTGGCGGCCTGGTCGTTCACCGTCGCCGTATAGGTCACGCTGTAGATGCCCGCCGGCGTATCCGCTGGAAGCGTGAAGGTGCGGGTCTGGCCGCTGCCGCCGGCTGTGAAGGATCCGGCATTCGTCACCGCGCCGAAGGTGAGGCCCGCGTCGAGCGTGTCCGTCAGGACCAGCGGCTCGGTCGTCGCGGACCCCGTCACCGTCGCCGTCAGCGTGTAGGTGATCGTCTGGCCCGCCTCGACCTGTCTTCCGTCGCCCGGATCGGAGGTCTTCTCCGCCGAGATCTCCAGAAGAAGCGGATGCTCGGTCGTGCAGTTGGCGCATTCGGGGTCCGGATCGCCGCCCCCGGTCGGCTCGACCGCATTGCCGACCGTGCCGGAGGCCTGGTCGTTCACCGTCGCCGTGTAGCTCACCGTGTAGGTGCCGGCGGGCGTGTTGGCGGGAAGCGTGAAGGTGCGGGTCTGGCTGCTGCCGCCCGCCGCGAAGGAACCGGCGTCCGTCACCGCGCCGAAGGTGAGGCCCGCGTCGAGCGTGTCCGTCAGGACCAGGTCCTCGGTCGTCGCGGACCCCGTCACCGTCGCCGTCAGCGTATAGGTGATTGTCTCGCCGGCTTCGACCTGCTCGCCATTGGCCGGGTTTGACGTCTTCTGCGCGGTGATATCGAGGAGCAGCGGATGCTCGGTCGTGCAGTTGGCGCATTCGGGGTCCGGATCGCCGCCCCCGGTCGGCTCGACCGCATTGCCGACCGTGCCGGAGGCCTGGTCGTTCACCGTCGCCGTGTAGCTCACCGTGTAGGTGCCGGCGGGCGTGTTGGCGGGAAG